>CALHKJ010000259.1 GCA_938033975.1 uncultured Saprospiraceae bacterium
GTACCATTAAATTGTTTGTATTGATTGTTTGGATAGGTGGAAAGAATATTAACTCCAGGAGCAGCAATACCCATTTTTAGATCGTCTACGGTATTTGCAAAAGACGCTAAGTTGAATTTTTCATCTATTGCAGTTACAGCTATCACTCCTTTAGTATTAGCTGGGCTGTAGTTTTTTGCATTTTTAGCAGAGTTACCTGCTGCTACTACTACAATAGCTCCTTTTTTATTGGCATAATCAATTGCCTTTTTATAAGCTCTTTCCTTAGATTCAGATGTCATTCCTCCTAAGGAAAGAGAGATTACATCCACATTTAGGTCGGCAGCCTTCAATATTCCACTGATGATAGTTTGTTGTGTACCATATCCATAATTATTTAGTACTTGAATACTCATCACTTCAATGTTGGCTTTTTCAGGTATTATGGAAGCAACTCCTTTTTTATTATTGCTCACAGCAGCAGCTATTCCAGCGCAGTGGGTGCCATGGCCTTTTTGATCAGTATCATAACTTTTATCACCACTAGATTTATAGATTCCACTTATATCTTCATGTTTGCTGTCAATGCCCGTGTCCAAGATTGCTATGGTAACCTTCTTTTTTGGTTTTGATTTTGACTTAGCCAATTTCTCATGCATTGATGAAAGATCGAAAGCTTTTACATGCCATTGATTTCCAGATAGTGGATCATTAAAGTAGTCACTCTTATTTTTCTGAATAGTTTCGGTGACTATTAGATCTGGAATCTCAACTTTTTGATTTTCCTCAATCCAATCGACATATCTGTTGTCTTGAAGTTTTTGCACAAACTTATGTGGATCAATATCTTCTTTCAGATTGATTACATAGTAATCATCAAGGTCAGTACTTTCTTCATCTAAAGGAGAAAAGGCTAAATCATAGTCGCCAATCGAATCCTCGAATTTATCTAAGATTGATTTAGCTTGACTAGGACTAGTAAATTTGATTAGAATCTCTGGATGATCAACTTGCTGCGCCAAATTATTATCAACCAAAGAGTGTGTTTTCCACATAGTTAATGAAAATGGTAAAACTAAAAGGATTGCCCATTGATGATGTTTAAATAATTGGAAAACAAACAAATGAGCTGATAAAACAATCAAATCAAGCCCTATGTGCTTAATGCTTGTAGTATTCAAGCCCTCACTTCCGTAAATGTATAAAAGGGACCCTGAAAGGCTTAAAAATGCTAGAAATCCAGCGATTTTCCAAGTTGGTTTGATATACCATATTCCGAAGAAGATAAAGCTGGCTATATACAGAAACAAATGGTCCATCATGATTGTATATTTATCTAACTATAACAAAAGAATAGATGAATTTAGTTCAGTATTGACGATATAGTTGTATTAAAGAAAAATATTATATTTTTGTGACTTAAATTTCGATATGATACATAATTGCGTAATAATTGGATCAGGACCTGCTGGATACACAGCAGCTATTTATGCTGCTAGAGCTAACATGGCTCCTGTTCTTTATACAGGGCATGAACCAGGTGGTCAATTAATGATAACAACAGATGTAGAAAACTTTCCAGGCTATCCAGAAGGGATAATGGGGCCGGAAATGATGGAGGATCTTCGTAAACAGGCTGAAAGATTTGAAACAAAGGTAATTAGTGATATGATTACCAAAGTAGACTTTTCTGGTCCAGTGCATAAAGTGTGGACAGAATCTGGTGATGAAGTGCATGCTCATTCCATAATCATTTCAACTGGGGCTAGTGCCAAATGGCTTGGTATAGAATCAGAGCAAAAATTTATGAATAAGGGAGTAAGTGCCTGCGCTGTATGTGATGGGTTCTTTTTTAGAGGACAAGAGGTAGCTGTAGTTGGAGGAGGAGATTCAGCGGCAGAAGAAGCAAGCTATTTAGCAAAACTTTGCCCAAAAGTTCATCTTCTTGTCAGAAGGGATGGAATGAGAGCTTCCAAGATCATGCAAGAAAGAGTTCTTAATGCAGAAAATATTGAAATTCACTGGAATACCTCAACCCAAGAAATCTTTGGGAATGAAGAAGGAGTTGAAGGTGTAAAGGTGATCAACAATATTACTAATGAAGAGAAGGATATTCCGGTTAAAGGATTTTTTGTTGCGATAGGACATACACCCAATACACAAATTTTTAATGATTGGTTGGATCAAGATGATACAGGGTATCTTCTAGTAAAACCTGGGTCAACAGTAACGAATAGAGAAGGAGTGTTTGCATCAGGTGATGCGCAAGACCGAATTTATAGACAAGCAATTACTGCAGCTGGTACAGGATGTATGGCAGCATTAGATGCAGAAAGATATTTAACAGAAAAAGGTATTATCTAAAAACACATTATGTCAAAACAATTCAGAGCTGGGGTACTTCATGGGCAGGAAGTAACAGACCTCCTTAACCACGCCAACGAGAACAACTATGCAATTCCTGCTGTAAATGTTGTAGGAACCAACACAGTGAATGCTTGTTTGGAAACCGCTAGAGAAGTAAACTCTCCAATTATCATTCAATTCTCAAATGGAGGTTGCACTTTTGCAGCTGGAAAAGGTTTGTCGAATGAAGATCAAAAAGCAGCAATTCTAGGAGGTATTTCTGGTGCTTTGCATGTTCATAATATGGCAGAGGCTTATGGTGTGCCTGTAATCTTGCATACTGATCATTGTGCGAAGAAATTGCTACCATGGATTGATGGATTGTTAGAAGCAAGTAAAGATCACTATGCACAGCACCAAAGACCTTTGTATAGTTCACATATGTTGGATCTTTCAGAGGAGCCAATTGAAGAGAACATTGAAATATGTGAGAAGTATTTGAAAGAAATGGCAGCAGTTGGAATTACACTTGAGATTGAATTAGGAGTAACTGGAGGAGAAGAGGATGGAGTAGACAATACTGACATCGACAATGCAAAGTTGTATACTCAACCAGAAGAAGTAGCTTATGCTTATGAAAAGTTGAGCAAGATCTCTGATAAATTTACAGTAGCAGCTGCCTTTGGAAATGTACACGGAGTGTATAAGCCAGGTAATGTTGAGCTTACTCCAATTATTTTGAAAAATTCACAAGACTACATTCAAAAGAAGTTTAATACAGCTTCATCGAATCCAATCAACTTCGTATTTCATGGAGGCTCAGGATCAACTAGAGCTGAGATTAGAGAAGCAATTGAATATGGTGCGGTAAAAATGAATATTGATACAGATCTTCAATGGGCCTTTTGGACAGGAGTAAGAGATTACTATGAGCCAAGAGTTGGGTATATGCAAACTCAAATTGGAAATCCAGAAGGGGAAGATTTTCCTAATAAGAAAAACTACGATCCAAGAAAGTGGCTCAGAGAAGGAGAAAAATCATTCTCCGCTCGTCTAAAGAGAGCTTACGAAGATTTGAACTGTATCAACACATTGAAATAAAATAAAAATCGCAACGTAAGTTGCGATTTTTTTATATCTATACTTATGCTATCCGAAGTATTCAAATATTTTTTCAAACTTGGCTTCATTGCCTTTGGAGGTCCAGCAGCACATGTTGCAATGATGCAAGATGATCTGGTTGAAAAAAAGAAGTGGATGAAAACGGAAGAGTTTTTAGATTACCTAGGAACAACCAATTTAATTCCTGGTCCTAATTCAACAGAGATGACTATGCACTGTGGTTATCATAGGGCTGGAGTAGCTGGTTTATTTGTAGCTGGTTTATCATTTATAATTCCAGCTGCAACATTGACTTTGCTTGTAGCTGTGCTATTTGAAAAGTATGGTGATATATCTTGGATGGTACCAATAGTCAATGGAATAAAAGCTGCGGTGATATCTTTTATTTTTGGTGCTATTCTAAAACTTGGAAAGAAAGCGGTGAAAGATGGATTCCTAGCAGTTATAGGAATTCTAGTGATCATCCTTGCATTACTTGGTTACAGCGAAATACTACTGATTCTTTCTGCAGGGATCTTTGTATTGCTTGTAAGATCATTCATGATGAAAGGACAACTCAATAGTTTAATGATACTTCCTTTGTTTGGCTTCTTTGCTTCTGGATTTACTCACACCAAATTGTTCTTTATTTTCTTGAAGATAGGAGCTATTTTATTTGGGAGTGGATATGTACTTTTCGCTTACCTTGATGGAGAGTTTATCAGTAA
>CALHKJ010000260.1 GCA_938033975.1 uncultured Saprospiraceae bacterium
GGTACACAATGGTCAGATCTTTACACTTGCAGAAACATCAGCTACTGGCACCAAAAATATCCTTTTACTACAATCCAATCATAATGGACAGGTAATAAAAGAAACAGTCATCAAGCGAGATGAAAGTTTTCAAGCCAAAGATATCCTCGTCGCAGATGATCACTTATTCATTATTGCCAACCGACAAAAATCGAGAACAGCTGACATGCAAGCTGTCATCTTGAAGCTTGAACTAGATGGGAAATTGGTAGGAGAAAAAATGATACAGTAATGAATCCAAATACCATGCAAAAAGTAATTGTCATTGGTTGTTGTGGTGCGGGTAAATCCACCTTTGCCAAACGCTTACATGAGCTTATTGGCCTGGAACTTATTCATCTTGATCAACACTATTGGCAAGCAGACTGGGCGGAAACGGAAGAAATGGAATGGCGAAAAAAAGTTGAAGACTTAGCATCGAAACCCTCATGGATTATTGATGGCAACTATGGAGGCACCATGGATATAAGATTAAAGAAAGCGGACACTATTATCTATTTGGACTACTCCACCTTATCATGTCTTTCGAGAATCACCAAACGCATCATGAAATATCGAGGCACTGTTAGGCCGGACATGCCTGAGGGTTGCCGAGAAAGATTTGATTTAGAATTTTATCATTATGTTGCCACCTACAATTTACTTAGACGCAAGAAACACTACCGTCAAATTGAGGAAAACAAGGCGAATAAGCAAACCATCATTTTGAAAAATGACAGACAACAAGAACAGTTTTTTGAAAGTCTAAAATCTAAGCTTAATCTTCAGGAAAATCATTAAACCATTCTACGAAATCTGTTCCTGATAATTCATTTAGTTGAACAAACTCATAGCTAAGTTTTTGCTGCTCTATATCCAAGTCAAAAATAATGACCTGATCAGCTGGAAGTTTTTTAGGATCCACATCCTTTCCTTTATAGTAGGAGTTATTGATGCCTGAAGAAAGAAATTTTATTCCATCAGCGCTCACACGCTCACTGCCCTTATCCCATCCTGAATCACCCACGACGACTATTACCTCAACTCCTTTCTTTTGAAGTCCTACAAGTGAAGGATAAAATTCCGTATCAAAATAAGTATCAGAGCTTGAACAATTCATCGAATAGAAAGGACATGCACCATTGCTTTTAAATCCTTCCAATCCATTGATGTCCTTAAATATTTGATGATGCATTAATATTACATAGTGCGAAGCCTCATTGATGGTATCACAAACATTCAACAACATCTCGTATTGAGCGTCCAGGTTTTCGCAGTCACTCGAATTGAGATTGGTGTTAAGTACGGAGACTACCATGTTCTTAAATGAAGAAGTATAATAATCAGGTCGACCCGTTGCCTTGAAGTAGAAATCTAGATTGTTGTCACGATAGTCATGATTGCCAAGCACAAAATGACTATTAGGATTTTTTAGATCAAACTGTTTTGCCAATGATCTCATCGTCTTTGGATTCAGGGAAGTATTACCACAGACATCACCCCCTAACCAAAACCCATCAAAGTCTGAATATTTGATTTTCCCTAAGCGATCATCAACCGTATCACCTCGCCAATTTGTCCAATCATAACTATGCCCTACAAAAAGAAAACGATAGTTAGATTTATCCTGACTACACCCGCTTAACAAGATCAATAGTATTGTACTAAATAAAAGATATGTTGATGTAAATGAATTTTTCATTTAGTCTAGGTAATATTTCATGGCAGAAACATACTTTGAATTTTTAGTCAATCGATAGGGAATCATCTGCACGTATTTATCTGCCAAGTCTTCCAAGCCACGATCATACTTAATCTCTAAAATCAAAGCTTCATCCTTATTCGAAACCTGACTAATTTTATTGTTCATCAGATTTAGATATTGAAGGTCCTTATCAATTGTTGCCCGAATCAAACCATCTGCAGAAACTAAATATCGTCTATGATATCTAACTATAATGTAAGGATATAATTCATTGCTTACAAGATATCTATTGATTGGAGGCGCACCATCAGCAAATGAAAAATCGTTTAGTTTTTGATATTCCTTTGTTCCCAGCAAACTCCTTTTAATTTTCTTTTCCAGAATTGGACTTTTGATATCAAGCATATTCTCTCCATACCACCTGACACGGTACTTTACCCTATCACCAATACCTAAAAGATTATCATTGTAGCTTGTAAAATTGATGTCATCATAGTAAACACTATTGACAATACGATCAGGAAAGGCCTTACGAAAACCTGCAGGATTGCTCATCAATTCATGCAACACTCTATCAAAGCTGCTTGACTCTATTCGATATTTTCGCTCATATCTCATCAGCCCATTTCTCTTTTTCCATTGACCATGATTGAAAAACCTTGTTCTATCAAGTAAAGTGTTTCGATATTTTTGAAATTGAACTGCTCAATATCTAGAGTCGGTTTATTTTTTATTTGTCCACGCAACTCAAAACCCCTAGTGATATTTTCATTCCAAAATTTTATCAACTTTACATTGGCAGCATTAGACACGAATAAGCTTTGGTATGAATCAAAAATGTTATTACTCCAACCGTAGACCTCAACATGATCACTAAAGTCCATGGCCCTATTCAGCACTTCCCTAAAGTTCGATTCTGCAATATTCAATGATCCCTTTTCAACAGAGATTCCATTCTTTCCTATAATTTCAAAATTAGTACTCTTGACATCCACACTAGAATATTTGGCTTTAATCGCTGATCCGACACAATTCTTAAATATCGAATTTTGAACATTGACTTGACTATTGCGTATTGATAGCACCTCAGCAGATTTTACATCCCTGAACTGGCAATGATTAAAATCTGCCGCGGATTTATAGATATTCACTGCACCTTTAGCTCTCAGGTTTTGTTCCTGAAAATCGTTTAAACCGATGAACTGACAATGATTAAAAATTGATTTATCTGAAACTTCAGATAGAAGAATACTAGTCCCCTCCTGCGCTTGCGCAAATATCTTTATGGGGTTGGCTGCACTGCCCTCTGCTATTATCTTAGATTTGGAAAGCAAACTTCCATCCTTCTCGAATTGCAACTCCGCTCCAGCAGCAATTCTTAAGGTATAGCCAGCTGGAATAGCAACAGGAAAATCTAGTACATGTCTTCCTGAACTAACATTGATATCCTGAGCAACTTGATTCACAAAAGGCAAAGCTGTAAACTTTGAAAGATTAAAATGCTGTACAGCAACATTCTCATTTGGAGCATTGCTTTTGGCGACCTTTATCTTATGAACATTCGACAAACCTAAGGTGCGGAAGTAGATATATTCAATTTCATCGTTCTGCTTATAGCCGTACTTTTTGACTGGAACCAATTTATTAAATGCTTCTATGAAGAGTGGCTTGTCCAAAGGTACATTCATCTCCAGTTCATCACCAAAGCCTAATACTTCCAATGGAAAATAATGGTAGGATTCTAAAGATATTTCATTAGCTGCACCATTCACACGAAATGCCTTCAACGCCATGTTTGGTTTGGCGTCCAATTTCTTTCTCGTAAAGAAAGCTTTGCCAAAGATGGTTTCCCAATCCGGTTTCCAATCTTTGTACTGATCATCAGCTTGTATAAATGCAACCCGACTCGCTAGCGCACCATCATACTCTCCTTTAAATTTATTTAGATAGTCTGGATCGGTAAATTGATTGAGTGCCTTCATATAAAGTTCGTAAAAGCTTTCATCCTGAAACATCAAGTATCGATACACATCGCTTCTTGCGTAAGCAGCATCTTTTGATGTACGATCATTGAACGCTTCTCCATAAGCTTCCCAATCAGAATTTACATTAGGTAGATGGTCACCAAAACAATCAAAGGCAATCGGCTCTAATTTTCCTGAAAAATTATTGAGGTAAAAACGGATGTTGGTAAATTGCGCAGCGTGCCATGCATGAGACAAATCCAAAAGGGCAAAATATTTTGCCATCAACTCTAAATCAAATACCTCAGTTGGACTTTTTTGTTCGTTTACAAAAGCATTCAGCATACTGTGTGCAATATCGAATGATTTGACAAATGCTGGATCATTTTCATTCTGCTTGTTGAACAATTCAATTTGAGATGCTTCGATCCAAGGAAAGGGATTTAGTTTCTTGTGTACATTTTCCCAATATGCATCATCGTTATGTTTTAAGATGGGTCCAATCTCCCTATTGTTTTTGACGAGCATTTGATTTTCAAAGTGATGCTCAAACGCATAGACCCCTAGCTCCTTTCCGTTCAATTGAACTTTAATGAAATCATAGTCAGGCACTAAAATTCCTTCCTTTCTAAACAACTCATGCATCAACCATTCTGCAGTATGGGATCTGGCTTTGCTATTATGAATTGAGAAGGTATTCATTCCATTCCACTCTTGTCCAGCTTTGAGGATGATTCTAAAAGACCATCGATTTCCAACTAGGTGATCGAGTAGATCTCCTTTAAGTCTTAGCTTGCATGGATATTCCTTACCATCAATCTTGATATCTGCATCTACCAAGTCATCCTTGGAGGTAAAGAGTAATCCGCGTTTCATAGCCTCATCTCTTTTTGCCGATAACTTTTTAAAAGCATCACTTGACAGAGCAATATTGAAGGTACTGCCTTCAAAGGCTGCTACAGTTAGCTCGGATTGATCCACCTTCGCTTTTTCTTGTTGTACCTCCCCTAACTTACCTTTTAAAGCTAACACCACTGCGCAGATCAATCCGACAACAAGGACAATTGATATCCACTTGCCAACAGGCCTATTATTTTTTGTGGATGATATTCTCAAATCAATTGATCTTTAATAAACAAAAAGGAAGATCCAATAACAACGATTCCAAAGAAAAACCACGCACTGTGACCATAGACATAAGAAAGCTTACTTTCATCAATTAATAATTTCATCTTTCTATACTTTGATCGCTGATCCACTTTTAGATTTGGAAAATTTTCTGCCAATTGTTTTTTGATTGCTTCATTCAAACTGTTCATCCGCTCACGTTCTTCTGCATCAGC
>CALHKJ010000261.1 GCA_938033975.1 uncultured Saprospiraceae bacterium
AAACAGCAACGAAGCAAACTTCTTTTTATGGTATGGGAGCAGATATCGCAGATTACAATAATGATGGATTACTAGATATTATGCAAGTAGATATGGCCGCTGAAGACAATAGAAGAGCTAAAGCAAATATGGCGAGTATGAATCCAGATTTGTTCTGGAGTACTGTAGACTTTGGTATGCATTATCAATATATGTACAATGCACTTCAACTAAATAGAGGAAACAAAGATAATTCTCCTGTCTTTAGCAATGTAACTTGGGCAGCAGGTGTTGCTACCACTGATTGGAGCTGGGGTCCTTTGTTTGCAGATTTTGATAATGACGGTTGGAAGGATTTATTCGTAACTAATGGAACAAGGAGAGATATAAACAATAGAGATTTTTTTCTTGGCTTAAAGAAAGATTTAAGCCAAGCTACTGACGAGGATTTAAAATTAGAAGTCCAGAATATTCCGTCAGAACCTATCGCCAATTATATTTTTAAAAACAATAAAGACCTAAGCTTTAAAAAAGCAAATGACGATTGGGGAATAGATATGATTGGATTCTCCAATGGGGTGAGCTATGCAGATCTCAACAACAATGGTCAACTAGATTTGATAGTCAATAATATTGACGAGCCTGCCTATATTTATAGAAATGCTCTTTCTACCAACAATAATTTTATTGATGTTTCCTTATTTCAAGCAGGAGCGAATAGAAATGCCATCGGTGCAAAGGTTGAGATCATAACAGAACAAGTAAACCATCAGCTACAACACTTGACCTTATCTCGTGGTTTTCAATCATCGGTATCTCCAATGTTGCATTTTGGAATTGGAAGTATAAACAAAATAGATACCATAATTATTACTTGGCCAGATGGATCTCAAGAATTCAGTACGAATCTAGAGATTAATAATAAAATAAAAATTACAAAAGGCGAACTTCAAGCTTACAACCCTATTGAGCAACAAACCGCTAAACTTTTTACGAATTATACCGAGCCTACTAGTCTTCCAGCACATGTGGAAAACGAATTTGATGATTACAAATTTCAAGTTTTGCTTCCTCATAAAATGTCGCAGTGGGGCCCTGCTCTTGCAGTTGCTGATATCAATAATGACAAACGAGAAGATCTTTTTTTAGGTGCAGCAAGTAGATCAACCGCTGGAATCTATACACAAAATGAGGATGGTAGTTTCCAATTATATCAGGACTTTCCTGAGGCCAATATCTTGGAAGATATTGATGCTCTCTTCATCGATATTGATAACGACAACGATCTAGATTTATTTGTAGTAAGCGGAGGTTACGAGCTACCATACAATGATAAATTTTACTTTGATAGATTGTACCTTAATGAAAAAGGCAACTATGAATATTTTGGAGACCTTCCAAAAATACTAAGTAGTGGCAGTTGTATCAGACCGTATGATTATGATCAAGATGGAGACCTGGATCTTTTTGTTGGAGGACGTATGCGTCCTCTTCAATATCCAAATGCAGGTCGGAGTTATCTACTTCGCAATAATTTGAAGGATGGAAGATTGAGCTTTGAGGATGTTACAAAAGAGGTGATGCCTGAGGTTTCAGATGTGGGTATGGTTACAGATGCAAGGTGGATTGATTATAATGATGATGGACAGACAGATTTGGTAACAGTAGGAGAGTGGATGCCTATCACAGTATTTTTAAATAAAGATGAGAAGTTCACCAATGAGACCTCCTCCTTAGATTTGGAAGACACTCGTGGATGGTGGTTTAGTCTGGAAGCGAGTGATCTGGATAAGGATGGAGACCTTGATTTGATTTTGGGTAATTTAGGTAATAACTATAAATATATAGCCAAGCCAGATGCTTCCTTTGACTTGTATGTAGATGACTTTGATAAAAATTCTTCAACAGATATTGTACTTAGTTATTACAATGATGAAAAGCAATATCCAGTCAGAGGTCGTCAATGTTCTGCTGAGCAGATTCCTGGAATAAAATCCAAGTTCAAAAATTATGAATCGTTTGCAATAGCGACCACTGCAGAGATTTATGGTGAAAAGCAACTCGAATCTGCTCAACATTTTCAGATAAAAGATTTTTCTAGTATCATCTTGGAAAACCAAGGAGGTGGCGACTATAAGAAGCATAAATTACCCATGTCGTGTCAGCTCTCTACCATCAATGATATACTTATTGATGATTTCAATGCTGATGGAAATCAAGATATATTAATTGCTGGTAATCTCTATGGATCAGAGGTAGAAACACCAAGAGCAGATGCAAGTATTGGACAAGTCCTATTAGGAATGGGACAACTAAAATTTAAAGAACTTTCATATAATGAATCAGGACTTCTACTTAATGCCGATGTGAAAAAACTGGCAAAGTTGAAAGGTCCTAAAAAGGAATACCTATTAGCTGCATGCAACAATGGTCCTTTAATTCTTCATAATATTGAGCACACCACAAATAATGGACAGAACGATTAAGATAAAAGAGTTTCCTGAAATTGATGTTTTTACGGAGGACAAGAATTTCAAAATTTCTTTAGAAAAGATAGCAGATTCAAATAGTGTTTACATCTACAAATTCTCTATTGAGGCTGATAAGGCATTCAGTCCACAACCCATAACCTTAAGATGGAAATTTCCATCTTTTGATATCAAGGGCGTTTGGAAAGTTGGAGGCCTACACGATAAGCGACAAAATTATGACTGGGAACTAGAACATCCTACTTCTAGGATAAGTGTTGATGCTCCCATGATTAATATTTTTGGACATAGTGATAAAAACATACAAACAATAGCTTGCAGTGATGTAATCAATCTCATAGAAATGAATGCTCTTTTGAGGGAGGAAGACAACTATGAATATTGTCACATTAGTTTCTTTAAAGAAAATCATCCTAAGATAAAATCGTACTCTGCCAAAATCAGAGTTGATAATAGAGATATAAATTTCCATGAGGCTATCCAAGATGTTTCTCTTTGGTGGGAAACTTTTGAAAATCTAAAACCTCATCCTGTTCCTGACGTCGCAAGTGTCCCTCTTTATTCTACATGGTATCAATTTCATCAAGATTTGGATGAAGAGTTACTTTTGGCAGAATGTAAGATTGCAAAAGATGTTGGATATGAGCTAATTATTCTTGATGATGGCTGGCAAACTATGGACAATAATCGTGGTTATGATTATACTGGTGATTGGGAATCAGTTAGATTTTCAGATTTGAAAGGCTTTGTAGAAAAGGTGCATGGCCTCGGGATGAAATTTGGCCTTTGGTTTTCAGTACCATTTTGTGGCAAGCACTCAAAGGCCTATAAAAAATTTAAAGGTAAGTTCTTGACTGAAAATCATCGATGGGCACCAGTTTTTGATCCAAGATATCCAGAGGTGCGTTCTTACCTAATTGATATTTACGTAAGTGCTCTAAAAGATTACAATATCGATGCCTTCAAACTTGACTTTATTGATGACTTCAAGGTATATTCCGAAACAGTTCTTACTAAGGACGATGGTCGAGATTTTGCCAATGTAAATGAGGCAGTTGATAAGCTTCTATCTGAGGCCATGGCAGCTCTCAGACTTATCAAACCAGATATTGGCATAGAGTTTAGACAGCAATATGTGGGGCCGGCATTGAGAAAATATGGAAATATGTTCCGCGCATTTGATTGCCCCAATGATGTTGTTTCAAATAGAATCAGAGTTACAGATGTAAAATTATTGTGTGGTGATACAGTCGTGCACAGTGACCCTCAGACCTGGCACTTAAAAGAAAAAGTAGAACTCGCAGCCTTACAGGTATTAAATGGATTTTTTGGTGTCCCTCAAATGTCAATGATGCTTAAAGATCTTCCAGTAGATCACCTTAGTATGGTAGAATTTTACACATCTTATTGGATAAAACACAAACACATATTATTAAAAGGTGATTTTAAGCCAGTCGGCCCTTTGTCCAATTATCCAACTCTTTCAGCAGCTATAGAGGGACATACTATAGTTGCTGTTTATGAAGATTTTGCTATCAATGCAAAGTTATCTCAAAAGCTTGATATCATCAATGCAAAAATGTCAACCAATGTCATCTTGAGAAATGAACAGGAGGTCAAGAGTCAATTTGAAAAATATTCTTGCACCGGACAACTGGTGGATAAAGGTGAGATACTACTTAAAGAAGGCATACATGATTTTTCTATTCCTCAGTCTGGACTTTTAAAGCTTCAGAAAATATAATCCTATATATATGAATCCTCAAATTGGAAATTTAGACATATCGATTATTTTTATTTATTTCTTAGTTGTACTAACGATTGGATTTCTTGTTGGAAGAAAGGCCAAAACAGGTGAGGACTTATTTTTGGGAGGACGATCATTAACTTGGGGATTTATAGGCTTATCATTATTTGCCTCCAATATATCAAGTACAACCTTAGTTGGTTTGGCTGGTGCAGCATACACTACAGGAATTGTGCAATCTGTCTATGAATGGGGTACAGCGATACCGTTTGCAATACTTGCATTTATCTATGTGCCTTTATATCTAAAATCTAAGATTACTACTATTCCCGAGTATTTGGAGTTGCGCTTTGATTATAGATCAAGGAATTTCTTTTCTGCACTGACCATCATAGCTAGTATTATGATTGATACGGCAGGTAGTTTGTATGCGGGAGCCTTGGTAATACAGGTCTTCTTCCCATCTATTGAACTATGGCAGACCTGCTATTTTCTAGCCATCATAACAGGATTGTATACTGCCTTTGGAGGACTTAAAGCCGTAGTATATACAGATGCCTTGCAGGCTGTCATACTAATTTTGGGTTGTGGAATTTTAAGTTATCTACTTTTTCAAGAACTGGATTTTTCTTGGGCCAATCTAGTAGCCTCTGTACCTGAAGGACACTTTTCTGTAATTCGTCCGATTGATGATGAGTCATTACCTTGGCCTGGACTCATACTGGGTGTGCCAATGTTGGGCTTTTGGTATGTTGCTACCAATCAGTATATCACTCAAAGGATATTGGGCGCACAAAATATACAGCATGCAAGGTGGGGAATCATGCTTGCAGGCTTGCTCAAGTTCTTACCATTATTCTTGATGGTTTTGCCTGGAGCCATGGCAATCAGCATCTATCCGAATATAGTTAACTCTGATATGGTCTTTCCAACAATGGTGATTAATACATTGCCTGCAGGACTGATTGGTCTGGTCTTGGCCGGATTGATCTCAGCTATCATGTCAAGTATAAGTTCGACTTTAAACTCGGCTTCTACCTTGTTGGTTGTTGATTTTGTAAAGCCAAGAAAGCCAAATCTTACGGACAAACAAACTATGAATTACAGTAGACTATCAACCTTTATATTTATGTTGATAGCTGCACTTTGGGCTCCACAAATAATAAATTATGGAGGATTGTGGACTTACTTGCAGCAGATGTACTCTATTTTTGTGCCACCAGTCATTGTATTATTTGGAGTTGGAATTTTCTACAAAAGAGGAAATGGAGATGGTGCTTTTTGGACATTAATATTTGGATGTGCCATTGGAGTATTATTTTTCATTCTTGGTATCATGGACATCTGGCCAATTCACTATACCATCAATATTGGAATCATTGTAGCCTTAAGTACAATTGTATTTATGCTTGTAAGTTCTGCTACTGCAACATCAAGATCGCATGAAAAGAATATCGAACCATATCTCTATTCCAAAGAATTAATAATGACTGAAAATCAAGGTATGGTTTGGTACAAAGATTATCGTTTGCATATAACGATCCTCTTATCGTTAGTAGCCTTGTCTTATATCATACTTAGATAAAAAAATACATATAGATATTGCATACATAAGGATTGGAATAGTGGAATTTGAAACAAAAGATATATCATTTAATAATCTAAAAAGAGAGGCAAGGATTGCTTATAGTGAAACTCAAATCTATGATTTAATTATAATAGGAGGAGGCATCACTGGTGTAGGGATTGCCTTGGATGCCTCATTGAGAGGACTGCGTACCCTCTTGGTTGAGAAAAAAGACTATGCATCTGGAACAAGTAGCAAGTCAACTAAACTTATACACGGTGGATTGCGATATTTAAAACAATTGGAATTAGGACTTGTAAAAGAGACTGGCCTCGAACGAGCAGTTGCTCATAATAATATACCTCATTTGGTACATCCAGAAAAGATGTTGTTACCGATAGTGAACAAGGGCACTTTTGGAAAATTTTCGGCTATGTTAGCTATTACAGTCTATGATAAGTTGGCTAAAGTGCCAGAGAAGGACCGGAAAAAATCATTTAGCAAGAAGGAGACGCAAGAGCTAGAACCACTTCTTAATTCTCAAATCTTAAAGTCTAGTATTCAATATTCTGAATATCGTACGGATGATGCCCGTCTGACTATCGAACTTATAAAAGCTGCAATACGAGAAGGTGCAGAGGCATTCAATTATATGGAAGTTGAAGAATTTATTTATGAAAATAATATAGTAAAAGGTATCATTTGTATAGATAGGGTTGCTCAGATAAAAAGAGAATTTAAGGGTGCACAAGTAGTATCTGCTGCTGGACCGTGGGTAGATGTATTGCGCACCACCAACCGCTCCAAAGTAGGAAAAAGTCTGCAACTTACTAAGGGAGTGCATATTGTTTTACCTCGAGAGAAATTACCCTTGGAAAGCTCAGTCTATTTTGATGCCTTCGATGGTCGGATGTTGTTTGCCATCCCAAGAGCCAACGTTACCTATGTAGGTACCTCTGATACCAATTATCAAGGAAACAAAGACAAGATATGCTGCACGCTGGAAGATGCAAATTATATTCTAAAGGCAACAAACAATATGTTTGGTATCAAAAAACTAGAGGTAGAAGATATTATTTCAAGCTGGGCTGGACTAAGACCGCTGATTCATGAAGATGGGAAGTCTCCTTCAGAACTTTCCCGAAAGGATGAGATATTTATTTCTGAATCCAAACTGATCTCGATTGCTGGGGGCAAGCTGACGGGCTTTAGAAAAATGGCAGAGCGTATTGTCAATCTTGTCATCGAAAGCAATAAAAATTTGGAGCCGAAGGGTTGTCAAACCAAATTTTATAAGATTCATAGTGACTCGTTTCAAGATTATAACGAATTTGAAACTTATTTAGAGCAAATTAAAAAGGAATATGACGATATACTACATTCAAAATATGATGCATGGTACTTTGTGACGACCTACGGAAAGAATGCAAAGACGATACTAAATTCTGCAAGGTCAAATTCAGAAGAGGGTATAAAATCTCTCTTAAGTGCAGAGATAGAATATTGCATACAATATGAATCGTGTTATGCTCCCGATGATTATTTTAATAGAAGGTCTGGAAGAATTTATTTTGAAATAGATTCAGTAAAATCAAATTTGGACTTTATCATAGATATTTTCTCCAAACGTTTTGCATGGAAAATTGAGCAAATTGTAGAAATGAAAAATCTGGCTTTATCATATTTAGAAGAAGTAGAAGCTATTCAATAGCTTTATTTATTGAATCCGTCCAACTACCAATTATGCCTATTCAAAACTAGAATCAGCAAAAAAAATGTTACAACAATTGACAGCAGTATTCGAAAAAGAATATTCTAAAAAACCTTCGTTAACTATACAAGCTCCTGGCCGCATAAACTTAATTGGAGAGCATACAGACTACAATATGGGGCTTGTGTTTCCTGCAGCCATTGATAAAAGAATGTACTTTGCCTTTGAACCAAATAAAAGCAATGAGATAAACTTGTTTGCCTATGACAAGGATTCAAAAGTCAATCTAATTCTTTCTGATCTTAGTTCAGATAAATTATGGGCCAACTATTGTATAGGTATCATAAATGAATTTCAAAATCTAGGAATAGAGACGATTGGATTTGATGCCTTGTTCATGAGTGATATTCCAATCGGTGCGGGTGTAAGTTCCTCTGCAGCATTGGAGTGTGGATTTAGTCAAGGATTGAATGTTCTCAATAAGGCCGGATTGAAGGATTGGGATTTGGTACATTTGGGCAATAGGGCTGAGAACAATCATCTGGGAATCAAGAGTGGTATCCTTGATCAATTTGCTTCCATTTTTGGTCGTCAGGACCAAGCGATGCTGATGGATTGTAGAGATCAGAGCTTTGAGTATTTTGACATTGATTTGGATCCATATCAATTGGTTCTAATCAACACAAATGTCAAACATTCACACCTATCATCGGGATACAACGATCGACCTACAGAATGTGCAAAAGTTTTAGAAATTGCCAAAAAGAAATTTAGCAAACTTGGAGATTTAAGTGAACTAACAAAGAATAAACTGAGCCAGTTAGCTGATCAAATTTCTCCTACATTATACAATAGAGCAAATTTCTTGATTGAAGAAAATGAAAGAGTACTGAAATTCAAGGAAGCTTTAAGACTAAAGAATTTTGAAGTACTTGGCATGCTATTCTATAGCACTCATGAAGGATTAAAAACAGAATATGAAGTCAGTTGTAAGGAATTGGATCTATTGGTGGATCTGAGCAAAAAACACCATTCTATCCTTGGTGCTAGAATGATGGGAGGTGGATTTGGTGGTTGTACACTAAATCTGATTCATAAAAAGGGCAAAGAAAAAACCATCGATCAAATCTGTAAAGACTATAAGGATCAAACAGATATTGAAGCAAGTCCTTACTATATTGAAGTTGGTCAAGGGGTAAAAGTCCTTGAAAACAATCTTTAAAACTGTCAAACTCTGCCTTTAGCAACTTGCTAAAATGCGAAAAGCCCAGTTTGCTATCAAACTAGGCTCTTTCGACTAAGGTCTCAAAATAAGAAAACTACTTCTTTATCGGCTTTGAGCACCTTGCCCTTGCGGGCTAATCGGTCGGTACTCCAAAGATATGAACGAAAAGTAATATATGAAAGTTTCTTATATAATATTTTCATATATATTATTCTAGCTAAAATTAGATATGTTAATTATGAGAGGTGAGACGAAAGATGAAAGATCTATGATGTATGATCTAGGATGTATGATCTAGGATGTATGATCTAGATATCTATGATTTAGGATGTATGATTTAAGATATATGATTTGTGGTATTACTCTGAAGTCTGATATCTGAAATCTTCAAACAGACTGACTATCAATCACTTGAGTCCAAAGTCTCTCGTCTTTCGTCTACAGTCTTAAGTCTTAAAAAAGAAAGTGCCCGAGGAGGGAGTCGAACCCTCACGCCCATAAGGACACATGGCCCTCAACCATGCCTGTCTACCAGTTCCAGCACTCGGGCGGCTGGACTGCAAACATAGATGTTTTCAAGGGATTTCTCATTGAAAATTAAATCTACTTAAGTATAAAATAAATGCTTATTTGTCCCTCAAAAAATAGCTAGTATCTTAATTTTGGTGACTTATTAAACCAAGTTAGAGATATGGACTTCAAACAGATAATTTCACACTGTAAAGAATATGGATTTGTATATCAATCGAGTGAGATATACGATGGGCTTTCAGCCGTATATGATTATGGTCCAAATGGAGTCAATCTCAAAAATAATCTAAAACAATATTGGTGGAGAAGCATGGTGCAAATGCACGATAATATTGTAGGTCTTGACTCTGCAATATTCATGCACCCAAAAATATGGAAGGCATCCGGTCACGTAGATGCATTTAATGATCCATTGGTCGACAACAAGGATTCTAAAAAAAGATATCGAGCAGATCAATTGATCGAAGGCTACACAGACAAGATTGAAGCCAAGATCAAAAAGGATGTTGAGAAGGCAAGAAAGAAATTTGATGACTTTGATGAGAAAATGTTTCGTGAGACAAACGGTCGTATTGTCGAACGACAGAAAAAAATAGATGATGTACTAGGTAGAATGAACTCGATGCTTGCAGCAGAAGACATGGAGGGACTCAAAAATCTGATTGAAGAATTGGAAATAGCTTGTCCTGAAAGTGGGAGTAGAAACTGGACGGATGTAAGACAATTCAATCTGATGTTTAATACCCAATTGGGTAACATCGCTGGAGAAGATGGCAAACTTTATCTCCGACCAGAAACAGCACAAGGTATCTTTGTAAACTTCCTCAATGTTTCAAAAACTTCAAGACAGAAAGTTCCTTTCGGAATAGCACAAATAGGTAAGGCATTTAGAAATGAAATTGTTGCAAGACAATTTATCTTTAGAATGCGTGAGTTTGAACAAATGGAAATGCAATTTTTTGTAAGACCTGGAACAGAAATGGAATGGTACGAGGCATGGAGAGAAAAGAGAATGAAATGGCATGAGGCGATTGGAAGTCCTGCTGAGAAATTAAGATTTCATAATCATGAGAATCTTGCACACTATGCCAATGCCGCATCTGATATAGAATTTGAATTTCCATTTGGATTTAAGGAATTAGAAGGAATTCACTCACGAACTGATTTTGACCTTGGTGCTCATCAAGAATTGTCAGGAAAGAAATTACAATATTTTGATCCTGAATTGGATAAGAATTATGTTCCTTATGTTGTTGAAACATCAATTGGAGCAGATAGAATGTTCTTGGCGCAAGTGAGTCATTGCCTGAGAGAAGAAGAAGTACCTGATGCAGATGGAAAGGCAACTAATAGGACGGTGATGAAATTCCATCCAGCTATTGCACCTATTAAATGTGCTGTACTGCCACTACTTAAAAACAACGAAAGTCTTGTCAAAGCATCGAAAGACATTTGCGATAAGCTGAGACTAGCAGTGGATATACAATATGATGAGAAGGATGCTATCGGAAGAAGATATAGAAGGCAAGATGCAATTGGTACTCCTTTCTGTGTAACAGTTGATCACCAATCATTAGAAGACAATACGGTGACTTTAAGAGATAGAGATTCATTGGAGCAAACAAGAATTTCTATTGATGAGATAAATAGTCAGGTGCTCGCAAAAACAAGTATGGAGGATCTGTTGTTAAGTACAAAATAATCGTCATTCAATTTTTGATATGAACAATAAAGAAACCCCAATGGATTTTTCTTTTGCAATTAGACATTTAGGTGTCTATGGCGATAGCGAAAAACAAATGCTCGAAACAATTGGTGTAAAAGACCTCGACACACTAATTGATGAAACGATTCCAGATGATATTCGACGCGATGATACTCTAGATGTACCTCAGCCAATGTCAGAGATGGAATTGTTTGAACACTTTAATGAATTAGCAGCAAAGAATAAAAACTTCAAGAGTTACATTGGTCAGGGTTACTACTCAAGTTTTACGCCGCCAGTTATAGCTAGGAATATTTTCCACAATCCAGGATGGTACACGCAATACACTCCTTACCAAGCAGAAATTGCTCAGGGTAGATTAGAAGCATTATTGAATTTCCAGACGGTGGTGAGTGATTTGACAGGACTACCAATCGCTAATGCATCTTTATTGGATGAGGCGACGGCAGCAGCAGAAGCAATGGCTTTGATGCACTCAGTCAAGAACAAAAGAGTAAAGGACCTTCCAATCAATAAATTATTTGTTGATCAATCTGTTTTTCAATCGACAATAGATGTATTGATGACTCGTGCTGAGCCATTAGGAATTAAACTTCATATCGCAGATTGGAAAGAAGTAGACCTAGATGGTGAAGAATATTTTGGAGCAATTCTCCAGTATCCAAATGCACAGGGTGAGATTCAAGATTATAGATCATTTGCCACGGATCTTGAATCAAAAAAAATCATGCTGACAGTCTGCGCAGATATTTTAAGTTTGACCTTACTAGAAGCACCAGGAAACTGGGGAGCAGATATTGCAGTTGGAACAACTCAGCGATTGGGAATTCCTATAGGTTATGGAGGACCTCATGCTGCATACTTTGCTATCAAGGAAAAACACAAAAGAATTATCCCCGGTAGAATCATTGGAGTATCAGAAGATCGCTTAGGCAATGAAGCCTTGCGTATGGCACTCCAAACCAGAGAACAACATATTAAAAGAGAAAAGGCAACATCAAATATTTGTACTGCCCAAGCACTTCTAGCAATTATGGCTGGAATGTATGCAGTTTATCACGGTAGTGCAGGCCTGACCAATATTGCTTTAGAAATACACAGCAAGGCAAGTATGCTTTTTGATGTGCTTAGAGCAAATGAGAATGAATGTATTGGAGAGAATTTCTTTGATACAATAAGAGTAAAGTGTAAAGACGTCAATGCAATCAGAGAAAAAGCATTGGAAAAGAAAATCAACTTCTTTTATGATAAAGAATTTGTACAGATATCAATTGATGAGTGCACAACAATGGAAGATGTTCAGAACATAGCTTCTGTATTTGATTGTACAATTGATATGGACAAAAGTCCATCTTCAAAAATCAATGAGTCGATGTCTCGTTCTAGCGAGTTTATGACACATCCTGTTTTTTCAGACTACCGTACTGAAAGTCAAATGATGCGGTACATAAAAAGATTGGAAAACAAAGATCTTTCTTTGGTGCATTCAATGATTCCATTGGGGTCATGTACAATGAAGCTTAATGCAGCTTCAGAATTGATGCCGATTACCAATCCTGCTTTCGCAAA
>CALHKJ010000262.1 GCA_938033975.1 uncultured Saprospiraceae bacterium
GGTGATGCAAGCTGCCTTGCCAGCAGGTCTTAAATTAGCTGGAGAAACAAAAATCGCCTTACAAGGCGATTTTGACTCTTTAAGTTGGATTGAACTAAACGCTCAATTTGATAAAAAAGAAACATTCATCATCAATATTACCTGAACAATTATCATCAATCCCATTCCCATCAATTTCGACTGCATCTGGATTTATAAAAGCATCATTATCATCACAATCTTCTGCATTGGTAACAAAACCTTCTGCAGGGACACAGCTGGTAATACTCCCAAGCTCTGCTCCAAAGCCATCTCCATCAAAATCTGGATAGTAGGTTAATGATTCAAGTCCCTCATCAATTACACCATTACAATCATTATCTATTCCATCACATATTTCTTCTGCAAAAGGAAATACAAGTGCATTGGTATCATCGCAATCACCTGTTGTATTTACATAGCCAACGATTGGAACACAACTTTCAATAGGTGTATCAATTGAGCCATATCCATCTCCATCAAAATCTGGGAAGAAAAATACCGCTCCGTTCAGTTCATCAATCATACCATCACAATCATTATCCAATCCATCTGAACAATCTAAGGCATCAGGATTAACATCCGGATTGCTGTCATCACAATCAGTAGAATTGAAAACCCAGCCTTGGGTATTATTGCAAATGAGCGAATCAATCATTGGATCGCCAAAACCATCTCCATCCAAATCTAAATATTGAAGCACCGATTCATCTTCATCAATTATTCCATTACAGTTATCATCGATATTATTGCAAAAATCATTCACTCCAGGGTTGATGAAAAAATTCAAATCATCACAATCTTCTGAGGGTGGAAAGCCATCAAAATCTTGGTCATTCAAGTTTACATAATTGCACAATGGAGCATTGAATAAAAAGTTATTTGGTTCTCTAGTTAAACAGACTGAGTCGTCAGCTGATAAATACACTATTTCTCTTTCAATAAAAGAATCTGACATGGTCAAAGGGAGGCATTCATCTGAAGAAGTTAATGATCTAAACTGCAGTGAATATAAGTTACTATTATCTACTAAATCTTGACTCTGGGCATTACTATTAACCCATATTACAGCTATTTGTCCAGCAACATGGTTAACAAATACGGATCCTTCTAATTGAGAGTTAGAATTTGATACCTCTAGCAAAGTCAATTTCGTAGTGTCGTATACAATTGTATACTGAAAGGTCCCAAGGTTAAAATTTCGTGATCTAACTTCAACAGTAAAATTTGTAGCTTCTGCAATTGGGCCTCCTTCAATCCCTTGATCATTAATGGCTGTCAGTTCGAAATATTGGTCATCAAAAAAACCTTCACAATCTTGGGCTTGTGAAGACTGTGTCAAAGTAATAAAAATGAGAATTAGTGTAAATGGAAGAAGTTGCCTCATAATAGTGTTCTATTTAAAATGAAACGATAAAAGGCCTAAATAGTGGCTTCTTGCAGTTTTCATCAAGTATTTAGAATGACTTGAGCTCAATTTTAGGCAAAAAAAAAGAGCTGCAAAAATGCACCTCTGTTTTCTCTCTCATTTAAGTCTACTAAGCTAGTAGCAGAATTACACTTTAGACGCTGAATATTACAAACGGTCACACTTGGAGCGTAAGAAAATTTAATTTAAATCTAATTCCTTGATTATCTGCAAGTTACAACAATGAATCACAGGTTTCATAAGTCATTTTCTGTACTCTGAGTTCATTTTTGGGATTTATTTGACTTCGAGCCTAAATAATAATATCATTCATCACAGCGATTTCTTTCGACCAATCGTTATAATAAATAGTGTTAGAGTCAATGGTTTATGATACAACACATTACGAAAAATCTTAATTTTGCAAAAAATTTGGTTTCTATGAAAAAGCTACTTTTAGCGATCTCGTTCTACTTGCTTTCAATCTCAATTGGTGTTTCTCAAGAACATACAATTGCCAGAGAATGGAATGAGATAATCCTTGAGGCGGTCAGAAATGATAGAGCGAGGCCTACGGTTACTGCTAGGAATCTTTGGCATATGTCTGTCCTGATGTATGATATTTGGGCAGCGTATGATGAAGGAGGCGCAGATACCTACTTTTTAGGAAAAGAAGTTTATGGTTGGGAAACTCCATTTGAAGGTGTACCTACTCCAATCAATGTAGATTCTGCTAGACATGAGGCAATTAGTTTTGCCATGTACAGATTTTTGCGACAACGCTATCGTGTTTCCCCTGGGTTCTTTATCCTTCTATCAGAAATTGGAGATAAGATGGAGGAGTTAGGTTATGACATAAGTAATGCTTCTACTGACTACCAATCTGGAGATCCTGCTGCACTTGGTAATTACATAGCAATGCAGCTATTAAATTATGGTTTCCAAGATGGTGCCAATGAGTTGATAAATTATCCCAACTTGTTTTATGATCCAGTAAATGAGGACCTAGATCCAACTATTCCAGGAAACCCTGATATAACATATCTCAACAGATGGCAACCACTTAAGCTAGGAGAATTTGAAGGACAGACAGGAGTAATAGCAGAGGAAGTACCTCCATTTCTAAGTCCTGAATGGGGACAAGTGAATCCCTTCTCTCTTAAGATGGAAGATGCAAATGTCTATGAAAGAGATGGCTTTGAATACATCTGTTACCATGACCCAGGTCCACCACCCTTGCTTGATAGTCTATTAGCAAGTGAGGAATACAAATGGGGCTTTTCAATGGTAGCAGCTTGGGGTTCTCATTTAGATGAGGGCGATGGAGTAACTATGGATATTTCACCAGGTGCTAGAGGTAATCTCAATGAGTTTCCTGCTAATGCAAGTGAATATCCAGCGTACTATGATTTTGAAGAAGGAGGAATGTTCCAATCAAATGGCCATGATGTGAACCCATTTACTGGACAACCGTACGAACCAAATATAGTCAAGAGAGGAGATTATACAAGGATATTGGCAGAGTTCTGGGCAGATGGCCCAGATTCAGAAACACCTCCAGGACACTGGTTTACGATTTTAAACTATGTCATAGACCATCCAGAATTCAATAGAGCATACAGAGGATTTGCTCCTATTGAAGATCAACTAGAGTATGATGTTAAAGCTTACTTTTTATTGGGTGCGGCTATGCATGATTGTGCTATCTCTGCGTGGGGTATAAAAGGATACTATGATTATATCAGACCAGTTTCAGCCATTAGAGCATTGGTAGACAATGGTCAAAGTTCAGACCCTAGCCTTCCTAATTACTCGCAGCTTGGAATAAAATTGGTTCCAGGAAAAATCGAAATGGTTGAAGCTGGTGATCCACTTGCTGGCGATAATGACGAACATGTTGGCAAAGTAAAAGTGTATAGTTGGAGAGGGCCAGATTACATAACTGATCCTGAAAATGAAATTGCAGGTGTAGGTTGGATATTAGGAGAAAATTGGTGGCCTTATCAAAGACCAACTTTTGTAACTCCAAACTTTGCAGGTTATATCTCAGGACACTCTACATTTTCAAGATCGGCCGCTGAGATTCTCACCTACTTGACAGGAGATGAATATTTCCCTGGAGGAATGGGAGAATTTCTCGCTCCTGCAAATGAGTTCTTAATATTTGAAGACGGACCTACTGAAGATGTTGTTTTGCAATGGGCAACTTATAGAGATGCTTCTGATGAGACTAGTCTGTCAAGAATCTGGGGTGGAATTCACCCACCTGCAGATGATATTCCCGGAAGGGAGATAGGAATAAAAATTGCCGCTTCTACTATCGAATTGGCAGAGACATATTTCTTTCAAGATTTGGATAATGATGGTTATTACAATTACAATGATTGTGATGACGAGAATGAAATGGTTAATCCTGGTTTTGGAGAAGTATGCGATGACTTTGACAATGACTGTGATGGTATAGTAAATGATGGCGTACCATTGCTAACATATTATTTTGACGGAGATTTTGATGGTTTCGGAGAAGCTGATATGCCAACAGATACTTGTATCAATGTTCCTCCTGCAGGATACGTTGACAACCCAGATGATTGTAACGATTTAGACGAAGCAGTATTCCCTACACAAGTAGAAACCTGCGACGCGATTGATAATGATTGTGATGGGCAGATCAACAATGGTCTAGAGCGATTCATTTACTACAGGGATTTTGACGAAGATGGTTTTGGTGATTTGGCTGCAGAATTAGATACTTGCGTAAATAATGCACCTCTAGGGTTTGTAACCAATTCAGATGACTGTGATGATGACAATGCATCTATAAATCCGAACGCAATTGATATAGCAGATAATGGAATTGATGAAGATTGTTCGGGATATGATTTATATGAGGCAACAAAAATTATTGGGAACATAATTCAAGCTGCACCATTAGAATTTTCAAATGTTGGTTCATCTGTTGAAATTAGATATCCATTTGATGGAACATTAACAT
>CALHKJ010000263.1 GCA_938033975.1 uncultured Saprospiraceae bacterium
GCAGATAAATAATTATTAGAATCATGATTCATTTTTGGTACATTTGAAATATGAAAAATATAAGATTCTTAGCACCGATATTGATTGCATTGGTTCTTTCTGCTTGCAATTCTAATTCTGGCACAACTAGTAAACCAGAACCTGCAAAGGAAGAAACAAAAATTCCTGAAGGGCCTTTGGCACAAAAATTATATGCCAACTATCACAGTGACCCGAAGACAGTTGATCAAATCGATGAGAACAAATTAATTGAATATGCTGTCACAAACAACATAGATGTTACTAGATCAAATACAGGACTATACTATAAAATCACAAACGTATCAGATCAACCATTTTATACAAGGAGCTCGCAGGTAACGGCACATTATAGAGGGACGACTTTGGATGGAAAAGAATTTGATAGTAGTTACAGTCGTGGAGAACCGATGACTTTTATGCCACAACAGATGATACCTGCTTGGCAAGAAGCATTGGCGATGATGAATGCTGGTTCTTCGGCAACCCTTTTGGTACCATCAAGAATTGCGTATGGCTCAAAAGGATTTCCAGGCTACATAGAACCGAATACACCTTTGGTATTTACTTTCGAATGTTTGTAGAAATCTGAATTTCTAAGCCCACTCTTTCTTAGTCACATAAACCAAGCCATTGAATATTGCAACAATGGCATTATCTTGGTTTGTAACTTCGACTCTATACTTCCCAATCTTTTTATTATAAAATTCTTCTTTCGCTTCCGCAAATAAAGTATCACCTTCAAACACTTTTTGAAGATGATTGATTTCTGTACTAACAGAATAAGCCAGCTGTCCTCTTGAATTTGAAGCAAAAGCAAAAGCACTATCTGCCAAACCAAAACTAATGCCGCCGTGTGCAATTCTAAAACCGTTCAGCATCTCAGACCTTACTTGCATCTTCACCTTGGCGTAACCAAGACTTACATCAAGCAAAGTTATCCCTAGCCACTGACTGTAGCTATCCTGTGAAAGCATTCTATCAACGACTATTTCTTTTGGACTAAGCATATTTGAAATTAGGAAAATAAATACGGCGAAGGTCTATATCTTTCTTCTTTATATTGAGAATAGAGTTCATTTAACTTCGCATTGACATTTTCCAAACCAATTTCTTTACCCCAGGCGATGAGGCCCTTTGGGTAATTAACTCCGAATTGCATCGCAGTATCAATATCTTCTTCTGTACCAATATTCCAGTACGCTGCATCTAGCGCCTCATTGATCAACATAGTAATAACCCGATTAAATACTTCTTGCTTTTTACTGTGATCAACTTCCATTTGTTCACTTATCGGAATATCATTTGAGTAATCATAAAATCCCTTTCCAGTTTTTCTACCCAAGAATCCTGCAGCAACCAAATTCGTTTGAGAAAAGGATGGTTTGTATCTAGCTTCATGAAAAAAGGATTTCCAAACAGTCTGAGTGACTTTCAAATTAATATCATGACCAATAAAATCCATGAGCTCAAATGGACCCATTCTGAATCCACCTAATTCTTTCATAGCAGTATCAATCGTCAACGGATTGGCAATATCCTCTTCATAAATCCTAAGTGACTCACTGTAGAAAGGTCGAGCTACCCTATTGACAATAAAGCCTGGAGTATCTTTAGCAATGACTGGCATTTTGTTCCAGTTTTCCATGGCCTTTATACAAACATCCGCAATCTTCTCATCTGTTTGAATAGCAGGAATCACCTCCACTAATTTCATCAATGGTGCTGGATTGAAAAAATGCAAGCCTATAAATCTTTTAGGATCTTTCATACCTGCCGCCAAGGAGGTGATAGAAAGGGAAGAAGTATTGCTAGCTAAAATGCAAGTATCAGATACATAGGACTCAATCTCTTGAAAAACCTTTTGCTTGATTTCTAAGTTCTCAATAATAGCTTCAATCACCAAGTCAGCATCAGCTACTCCACTCAGGGTTTCAATCCCATATATCCTTCCAAAAATAGTTTTTGCTTCCATATCGGTAATACGCCCCTTTTCAGCGGATCGATTTAGGAAATAGTTGATCTTCTTTAATGCTGCTGAAGTAGCATCATTATTATTATCATATAGATAGACCTCATGGCCAGCTGTTGCTGCTACTTGAGCTATGCCCATTCCCATAGATCCTGCACCTATTACTGCTATCTTACTATTGGCATTTATCATGTTCCTTTTTTTAAACAAAACAAAAGTAAGCTTGTTATATTGTTTTTAAAATTAAACAGAAATTATGTTTGGTCTCTTTAAGTCAAAATCAGAAAAAGAAAAACTGCAAGCTGAGTATAAAAAGCTCCATGAGGAAGCATTCAAATTATCGAAGGTAGATCGTGTCAAGTCAGATGAAAAATTTGCAGAAGCGGAAGAAATTATGAAAAAAATAGAAAGCTTAGCCTAAAAGCTAGCTTTTGACGAGCTTTAGTTCATAAATCATAAACTATTTTTTTAGCATTTTACTGTTGATAAATTTATACTTATTTCTATCAATAGCAGTTAATAAACCATCAAACAAAAGTCTGATGGTTTATTTTATAATATAACCTCCTCAGTTGTTCTCTCATACATTTGAAATAAAAAAAATGATGAGAACAACACTTCAGCACGATAGGATGATCATCAATCTACTTGTCGATGCCTTTCAAGACAACCAAAGAATCCAATCTATATTAAGAATTCCAAATAGAAAAAATCTTAGTGCCTTCTTTTCCTATTGTTATCATTACACTAAAGAAGTTGGTCACATCTATTATTCTAAAGAAGGCAACACAGCCATCTTATACATTCAAAATAGTAGGAAAAAAGCACTCTACTTTTTTCAAATGTGGTTAATGAAACTGATAATTTTTTCATTCAATTGGTCCAAATTGATCAGTACCATGCGCACCAACAGAACCGTCAATAAGATTAGATCAAAAGCAGCAAAGCAATTCGGCGATAAGGACTTTTTATATGTATGGTTTATGGGAGGCAAAAATCATAACGCAAATAATCTCAGTGGGATGAAAGGCATGTTAAAAGTAAAAGACAAAATTTTACTAGAATCTAAAAAAAGAAAATTGCCCATTTATATTGAAACAACCATTGAACGAATGGTCCCTATCTATGAAAGCCACGGCTTTGAATTTTACCACCAAGAAACAATTGGAGAAATAACAATTCACTTTGCAAAAAACAATTATTATGGAAAATAGGATCATTTATAAAAAAGAGGACGTAGCTTTTCAAAAGCAGCTAAATCAAAAAGTACAATTCTACTTTGAGAAGAATAACATCAGCCCTTTTGGAAATAGATTTTTATACTCAAAAGCGGCCTTGTTTGGAATATCATACCTTACGATTTCGACGTTAATTTTTTTCAGTGAGAATCTATTTCAACTTTATACATACTATGCCTTACTGGGACCACTAACCATTTTTACGGCACTCAATATTGGTCATGAAGCTGCTCATGGCACCTTTAGTAAGAATAATAAAATCAACCGATTTTTTACTTATACCTTTGATCTTTTAGGAGCCAACGGACAAGTCTGGAAATACAAGCATGTTGACTCACATCACCCCTTAACAAATATCCATCAGGTAGATCACGAATTAGAGACTCCCCCTTTGCTAAGAGTTTTTCCCCAAGATCAGATTAGAAAGATGCATAAGTATCAGCATATTTATATGCCATTTATTTATTCACTTTATACATTGGTTTGGTTTTGTTACAGAGATTACAAAGATTTTTTTAATCCAAGAATCCAAAATGGAATCAAATTTAAAACCAGAGATCGAATTAGATTTTTTGCAGGCAAGCTGTTCTTCTTCTCAAGGATGGTAGGTTTGCCATATCTTCTGCTTCCTTTTTCGCTTATGCAAATAATTCTAGCTTTTCTATTATTCAATATCTGTGCAAGTATAATAGCAACCTTTGCATTGATCTCTACACACATGGGTGAGCACAATGCATTTCCAACTCCAGATGATAGAGGAAGAATGGAGAACTCATGGATCAGACACCAAATTGTCACGACTTCTAATTTTTCAACAGAGAATAATTTTATTACTGCTCTATATGGTGGTTTTAATCATCACCTAACGCATCATTTATTTCCGCGTATATCGCACATACATTATCCAGCTATTACAAAGATTATAAAAGAGCACAGTGAAAAATTCAAAATTGAATTGATTCCAGAAATGAGTTTGGGAAGATCGATGTATTCTCACTTTTCATTGCTCAGGCAAAGAGGAGCACAAGGATTGACCTTAGAACATATGGAGTTATAAATAAAAAGGCCCGCTGAGATTCAGTGGGCCTTTTATCTATAAAAATTTTTCTTTTACATTTCAGCAACCGACATCATCGCATCTTCAACCTCATGTACCAATCTTGTATAATTAGCATCACGCTTGGTCATTCTATCTCTTACCAATGGCAAGTCAACATGTATGTGCTTGACAAATTTAGATGGTTGAGCTTTCATGATATAGATGTCATCAGCAAGGTAGACTGCCTCAGAAATATCGTGTGTCACAAAGATGATTGTAGATTGAAATTTGTGCCAAATACTGGTTAGCAAATCTTGCATTTGTAATCGAGTACGGATATCCAAAGCTCCAAATGGCTCGTCCATTAAAAGGATTTCTGGATTTGCCAAAAGGCTTCTTGCGATGGCAACTCTTTGTAACTGTCCCCCTGATAAGGTTGGATACTGAGCAAATTTTTGTTCGTGCCCTTCAAGTCCTACCAATTTGATTAATTCCATCGCCTTGTCATCTCTTTCACTTTTTGATACTCCTTGGTATTGAAGTGCAAGTCCAACATTCTCTAATACTGTCATCCAAGGCAGTGAAGAATATTGTTGGAATACCATACTTACTCTTTCAGCACTACTGACTTGTTTGCCTTTTACCATCACCGTTCCTTCTGTCGGTTGTTGGAGATTGGCAATGTATCTGAGTATCGTTGATTTACCAGCACCAGACATCCCTAAAATTACAACAAACTGACCTTGACCTGGTTTGTCTTCGATTAGAAAGTCCAAGTCTTTTATGATAAAGTTTTTACCTCCGTCATAACTTTGTCCTATACCTCTTAACTCAATGATATTGGACTGGTCCGGTGTATCGTTGAATAAACTCATGTCGTGGCTACTTTAGGTTTTTTATTTTTAAACGTCCTATAATAGCACCATAACTTATAGGCAATAATAGAAATGAAAATGGTGTGGATTACCCAAACGGTATCTGCAAACAAATATTTTAATGGTCTGACCTCATCCCCAAGGAATGGATAAAACTCATTGATCGCAAGAAGCACATATACCCCTAAACAAAGCCAAATAAATATACCTGTAGCGAAGTCTAGTGCTGAGTCAAAAATACTCGGCTCTTTAATCTTGGATGAGTGTTGTTCCTTAATCTGATATTTATGAGGAAAGAATCTCTTATCTAGATACACAAACAATCTATCCTGCACCAAGCCTATCAGAATAAAAATAATAAGGATAGCAAAGGTCTTGTCTGGTCGTCCTTGTTTTCTTCCTACATTGTATATGAGTGAACCTAAACCTCCTTGACTAGCAATTCCTTCTGCAACAATAATATAGGTCCAAGAAATGGCTGTCAATACCCTAATATCATCTGATAACTTTGACAACACAGCTGGAATATATACTGTCCTAATTGTCTGCCAATCAGTTGCCCCAATGGTATAAACCGTTTTCAAAAATACATCTGATACTTCACTGATTCTTTGCACAATGATTGGGGTAAGGTATATGATGATACCAAAGGCCAAGAAATTTATTTTTGAGCTTGCGCCAATCCCAAAAGCTACAATAAACAAACCTGTTATCGCAGTCAAAGGAATAAATCTAATAGCATCAACCTGTGCCTTGAACATCGCATTGACAATTGGATACAATCCAATCATAAATCCAACTGGTAAGGCGATAGCTAAGGCAATGATATATCCACCAAAGTTATAACCTAGTGAAAGACACAAGTTCTTGAAAAGTTCGTTATCTGACATTAGGTCACCAAAGGCTCCCAAGACTTTGAATGGACTAGGAAGGATTCCTCCGGGTACAATCGGATTTTCTCCATTGGTGAAAAATATCCAAATCATCAGCGTCACGAGGAAGCCGATGATTCCGAATATTATTCCTTTTTGAGAGTTATAAGTTCCTCTCAGTTTGAACATCCATGACATATGGAAGTTTTAATCTTTTTAGTTTGAGGCAATCAACTGAAAGTCAGTTCTTCTGTTTTTCGATTTACAAGTACTATTCTGATTTTGTTCACAACCAGGCACAGGGTTATCAGGTCCATTACCAACAACAATGAATCTATTTGAATCCATGCCATATTGTGCTTTCAGATATTCTGCAACTGATTGTGCTCTTTGCTCAGACAATCGTTTATTCAATTCTCTAGAACCATCACTATCTGTATTTCCTTCAATTCTAACTTTCATGTTAGCAAATGATTTTGCTGTTTCAGCAAATTGAAGATCTATGATAGTCTTTGAATTTTCATCTAGTTTGTATTGTCCAACAGGGAAGGTAATGCTAACAGGCTTTGAAGCTACTGGTGCTGCCCTTTTTTCTGCAGGAGTAGAAGGCTTAAATGTTTTACTCTTTTCAGCTGCATAGGCTGCGCCTTCAAGTTTTGCAGATTGTACTGCTCCTGTCCAAATTGCTGATCTCCAATTTGGCGCCATTTTCTCTGCGTCACCTGTATCAACAAATCTCTTTGCCATTGTGCTATACAAATCTTTTCCTTGCTGTCCTCTATAAGAAGGATTCAATCCAAAGAAGTTTAAGTTATCAGCATGACTTGTCCAATATACTGTTGACATCATTCCTAATGCATCATCCGTAGATAGTCCATTAAGTTCAGCAAGATACTTTGCAGCCTTCTCACGGTTTGCTGGCGTTGCATTTAGTTCTGCCACTGCTTTCATCCACCCTTCATAGAAACCATTAAGCATTTCTCTTTTGCTGTTGATCACAGATTGTTTTGCAAACATGATATCTGCAATGATGTGTGATTGATCAACTGTAGTCAATAAAGTTTTCGACCCAGCAACATCTCTTGTTGCAAGAATATCATCTGGACTCCAAACTACTGCCGCATCAACATCTTTTGTTCTGAATAATTCTGCAGCTTTAAAGTTGTCAGAAGTCTTGATTACGTTCACGTCTTTGTAAGACATTCCTGCTGCTTCCAAACTATAAGAAAGTAATGTCTGTGCAGGCGATGGTACAGCAATTGCTACATTCTTCCCTCTTAGGTCATTTACTGACTCAATTCCTCTTTTTACGATAATAGCATCTCCACCTCTTGACCAGTCAACTTGCATAAATGCTTTTGGCCCATTTTCGTTTATGGCATCTGGTGCTGTGTACAAAGGAAAAGCATCTGCTGTTTGTACCAATACATCGTACTCATCAGCAATCCATGCATCCAATGCATTTCCAAGATCATTATCTAAAATGAATTCAACATAAAATCCATACTCTTGATAAAATCTACTTCTCAAAGAAGCTTGCGCACCTTCGTTGAAGTATAGCCCTGGAGCATATCCACCCCATGATACCAATTGTACTTTCAATGTTTTATCTCTATCCATTGATCCGCCAGAGTTGCTAGCAGAACTTGAAGACTTTCCACTACTTGAATTTGTCGCAGAACCTGAATTTGAACCACTACTAGAAGTGCCTTCAGCTCTTTCTGTACCAGTTGCATCTTTTAGGTCTTTACCAAATTGTGTATTTCCTAAGATGTAAGTTCCTACAAAATAAAGTGCAGCTACAATAAGGAATGTAATAAGTAGTTTGGAAAATGTTGTTAATCTTCTTGCCATTATTATTTATAATTTTTTAAAATCAAAAATGTATTAATCAAAGAATCCATCGTATTGGTTTGTCCGACCAAGTTCGATTTTTTCCTTTTGTTTAATTGGTTCGGTAAGGTCTAGGGTGTCATCATTTTCAGTTTCAAAAATGATTTGTTCTTTTTCACCTCCGAGTAATAAGCTTGTGCTTTTCTTTTCCCACTTTTCAAGCATCTCCAATCCTTTTTCTTCGAAAATTCCATTTTGTAAATCAATGGATTCCATAAAATCTTGAGACATTTCCATAAATTCTTCCATCTCCCCGACTTTACTACTTACATCATCAGCAACAGCTTCTAGTGCCATATCAAACATGGCTCTTTTGTCCTTATCGCCTTTGATAATATTCATTGCTGACTTCATGGCAGAATTGGAAGCTTTGATGGCTTCGTATTCTTGTGCTTTGATTTTGACCTGATCGTCAATATCTTCTACTAAGATTTCAGAGTTCTTATACATCTTATCTAAGACCTTATAGAGAACTTCCATTTTCTTATAAAGGTCTTCTAGTTTGATGTTGGATTTCTGTAATCTTCCAGCCTTTCGACTTTTCAGAATAAGTACTTGTTCGTTTTGTTGATCCCTTGCACTTTTTGCAAGTTCGATATTAGACTTGATGTCTTTTTTATTGGTATGGATCATTTCACCCAACTTATGCATCTGACCTCTGAGTTGATGCATTTGCTTTCGCATCTTTTTTAGATTTTTTCTCAGGTCATCTATGTAGTTTTTGAGAATTCCAATTGGATCTATCTGGATAAAAAGGCCAGTAAACCATCTCATTGCACTTTTGTACATATAAGAAACCAAGGTTCTGGACTTATTATCTAGAGCCATAAAAATGATAACACCTAAGGTTCCGAAGAGAACTGACTTTCCTAGGATAGTCCCAGCGAAAGTGATGAGTGGACCAATGAAACTTGAAACAAGAAAGGCACCACCCAATAAAATTGCTAAAAGAAATATAATACCAGTAATACCTTCAGGCTTACTCCAAAATGATTTCCCTTTTCTTGTGTTTGGCATTCTTAAATTCTGATTGAATTAAAGACAAATTTAATCAATTTATCAACAAATGCCCGATAACATTGATTCCCAAACAAGCTGATTTATAGAGAAAACACAGAATTTCTTCTATGAATCAATAAATTTTAGAAGTGTTTCTGCATTTTTTCCAAATCTGCCTTTATTTGGTCGACAACAATGTGGTAAGCTGCATAAAAGCCTGTTTTGGTTAAATGTATTTTAGAGGCATCACTGTCAGCAGCCTTTTGGGTGGCTTCAAGTGCTTCTTTATCCTTTACAATCTCTGCTTTCAGTTCTTCTATGCGAGCTTCTTTTGCAGCAATTGTTTCTTGCATTTTTCCAATTGTCAGCTTTCTTCCAGATACCACTTTTTGTTGTTGGTTGGTTAAGGCATCTTGAAATTTCTTCTCTTCTTTCTGAAGAACGTTAAGATAGTGCTGTGCACTGGATACAAGCTTCTCTGGAGTCGCTCCCATGGTTTTTGCCATAGCAAGCGAAGATTTAAACATTGTAGCTTCATCCATATTCATATCATCAATAGATTGAAGTGATTGCTTGTATTCTAGGTAGTCAAAACCTTCCAGGTTAGCCTCTTCAATGGCTTGCAAGAGTCTGTTGACAAATTTTTCATCAGGCTTTCCCTCACCTTTGGGTGTGGGTGTTGTATCTACTTTTATAGCGGGTTCACTTGGTGTAGGCTGAGAAGTTTCTTGCTTTGGAGTTTGCGCAGCTTTCGGATTTCCTTTAGCTTTAGTTTCTTCATCTTCTACAATAAAAAGTGATTTCAATTTCTTTAACATCGTAATTCTTTCTTTTTCTAGCCTTTCGGCAAATAATTAGAATGGAAAATAATGATAAATTTATCAAATCAAACATCCTTTATGTATAAACATAGTTATAAGAAGCGAGTTAGATACAATGAAACAGATAAAATGGGATATCTGTATTATGGAAACTATGCAAACCTCTATGAAATTGGAAGGGTTGAGTTGATAAGGTCTTTGGGCTTAAGTTATCAAAAAATGGAAGATGAGTTAGGCATCATGCTTCCAGTCGTCAGTTTGGAATCCAGATTTCTGCACCCTGCTTATTATGATGAGGAATTGGAAATTTTCTCTTATTTGGATGAGATGCCTAGTAAGATTATCAAGTTCCGTCACGAGATTTTTAATGAAAAAGAAGAACTTATCAATAGAGCAACTGTCAAGTTGTTTTTTACAGATATGAATACAAAAAAGTGGATTTCTGCTCCACCCATTATTAAAGCAGCACTAAACGAGTATTTCCCAGATGCCTAAATTTCAAGACTTACCAATTGTAAGCCAGATTCTTGATGTATCAAAAAAAATAAAGGTACCAGGTTTCAAAGGTCTATCTGTTTATGAAATTACTTCCTTTGTTATTGAAGAAGCTTCTAAGGATGCTATCTACACTCGAGCCAATTCTGTTGCCTTTAGTTTTTTTATGGCCATCTTCCCCGCCATTATTTTTTTATTCACTTTGATTCCCCTTCTTCCTGGAACACAGGATTTTATTGAAGTTATAAGTGAGACAACAACTAATATTCTACCTCATAATGCACATCAATATCTTTTTGAAATTGTTGATGGTGTGGCAAAAACTGAAAGAGATGGATTGCGATGGATTGGTGCTCTATTGGCTTTATTTTTTGCGTCGTCTGGAATGCTAACTTTAATGATTGGTTTTGACAAAAACCACAAAGGATTTAAAGCAAGAGGATACTTCTCTAAAAGATTGATTGCTATTTATCTTACTATTTTAATGACTTTATTATTTATTTTTTCTTTTGTACTTATAGTCTTAGGTAAACAGCTGATTGAATTTGGAATTGAATATTTTGGAATGCAATCTTATGAAAATACCACCTTTCTAATTGTGAGAACATTGGCTATCGTCACAATTTTTTATTTAGGAATAACACTAATATATAGGTTAGGGCCATCATTTATTCGAAAGGTCCCTTTTTGGAATCCAGGTGCCATATTAGCTACAGGTTTTTCGATATTATCTTCCTTTGCCTTTGCATTTTTTGTGAACAACTTTGGTCGTTACAATGAGATCTATGGTTCTATTGGAGCATTAATTGTGATTATGATATGGTTTCAGATCAATGCCTATATTATTGTGGTAGGCTTTGAGTTGAATGCAAGTATTGCGGTGCATGAATCTAGGAAACTAGATGGTAATACTTAGGCTGCAAAAGCCTAATATAAGTTTTCAATTACATCTCCAAATCAACATAATTTTCCTGACTAAAGGCAGGTACACAAAAGCACAAAAAGACCAAACTTTCCTTCCCGGTATTGGTAATACGTTGAGGCATTTCTGCTGGAATTCTTACAACATCACCTGTGGTTACATTTTTGTGGTTATTGTTGTCAAGTTCCACTTCCCCATTTCCCGAAAGGATATAATAGGTTTCTGAGGTAGCGATTAATTTGTGCAAAGCAGTTGAAACTCCAGGTGCAACTTTGGCTCTGGCGATGGATTGTGATCTATCATCTTTTTCATTTAAGATCTCAAGGATATGACATCTCTCATCAGTGAAAAATTCTAAATTTTCATCAGGACTTTTGATTAGGCTTTTCACGATTATTCCTCTTTGGCTTGTAATGGATGGTCACCAAATCTATAGCCTAGCTTAATACCAAAACCACCAGCAATAGACGATGGACTTATAGAAAGGTTATTTTGTATTCTTTCTTCTATAAACATTCCTGAATATATTCTAAATTCTGCACTCAAGTTATTCTTAAAAATAATTTTGAACCCTCCACTAATTCCAGTTATGATTTCTTTTTTACCAACAAATACCTCACCCAAGTCTGCACTATCTTTGTTTCTTAATTCAATGTACTCATCTTCAAGGAAAATAGTTCTGTCGAAATGAATAGTAGGCCCAACAAAGAATGAAAAATATCTTTCATAAAGATTATAATACCAATAGTATCTCAATTCAAGGGAGGATTCAAAGACTCTACTTTTAAACTTCTCAAAAGTACCAAAAGATAGCATATCGTTTCTAGCTGTAACTTTTGAAAGGTCCAATCCTAAACCTAGTTCGATTCCTATTTTTTCATTTTGGGTAACCAACTCATAGGTAGGTATAATATCTTGTAATAATAAATCTGTAACTGGAAGCTTTATTTCGTGTTTAACCTGTGCATGGGATAGATTGAAAAATCCACAGAGTATTAGGATTGGAAGAAAAATTCTCATTAAAATATTTTAAAGTTGGTCATGGAGTAAATCTATAATATTTAATGACATTTCCATAAATAAATCTTTATGCTTCTTAAAGTTGAAGAGATTATGTAAATTAATTAAAAATAAACCAATAATGAGAAAGTTACTTACCTTGATTTTATGCACTGCTACCTGCTTTTCTTTAGTAGCTCAAATGTCACACACCGATCCGCCATTTACCGATAAGGTGGATGAAATAAACGATAAACTTATTGAATGGAGACGCTACTTTCACGAAAACCCAGAGTTGTCGAATAGAGAGTTTAATACTGCAAAAAAAATTGCGGAGCACCTTACAAGTTTGGGTCTTGAGGTCCAAACTGGTGTAGCTAAAACTGGAGTGGTTGCAATTCTCAAAGGTGGTCTTCCTGGACCCGTCATCGGACTACGAGCTGATATAGATGCATTACCAGTAACTGAACGAGTAGATGTGCCGTATGCATCAAAAGCAAAAGGGACTTATCAAGGTAATGAAGTTGGAGTAAGTCATGCCTGTGGTCATGATACACATATTGCAATATTAATGGCTACTGCCGAGGTACTTACAGAAATGAAATCTAGTATTCATGGAACTGTGAAATTTGTATTTCAACCAGCTGAAGAAGGACCTCCTGAAGGAGAAGAAGGAGGAGCTGCACTTATGATAAAAGAAAATGTGATGGAAAATCCAAAGATAGATGTCATGTTTGGATTACATATCCATTCAGGAGTTCCAGTGGGTACTATAAAATTTAAGCCCGGAGCTACTATGGCCTCATCTGATTGGTTTACAATTAATGTCAAAGGAAAGCAAACACATGGTTCGCAACCCTGGTCCGGAGTTGACCCAATTGTTGTCAGTTCACAAATCATTCAAGGATTACAAACCATCGTCAGCAGACAATCTCCTCTTACAGAAGCACCAGTTGTCATTACTGTTGGCATTATCAAAGCAGGTGTGCGAGCAAATATCATTCCTGAGACTGCCTACATGGAAGGCACCATCAGAACATTAGATAGTGATATGCAAAAAGATGTACACGAAAAAATAAGGCGTACTGTAAAGTTAATTGCTGAAAGTGCAGGAGCTGAAGCAACAGTAGATATCGACACTAAAACACTGGTGACATTCAACGACCACAATCTAACTATGTTTGCAACTGAAAGCTTGAAAAAGGTAGTCGGAGATGACAATGTTATTTTGGCCCCATGGACAACAGGCGCAGAAGATTTTTCATATTATGGAGAACATGCTCCAAGCTTCTTTTTCAGACTAGGAGGGATGACACCAGGGGATCCAGACCCTGCTCCACATCACACCCCAGACTTTTTTATTGATGATAGCGGTCTTCACCTTGGAGTGAAGTCATTTTGTCAATTGGTTTTTGATTATGGGAAGGCGCATTCGGGAATGAAGAATTGACTTTTGACTTTTGACTTTTGACTTTTGACTTTTGACTTTTGACTTTTGACTTTTGACTTTTGACTTTTGACTTTTGACTTTTGACTTTTGACTTTTGACTTTTGACTTT
>CALHKJ010000264.1 GCA_938033975.1 uncultured Saprospiraceae bacterium
TTTTTCATGAAGAAACATACAATCTTATAAAGGCTTATTTTGATAAGAGGGGTTTTGAAATGAAAGCTGCGCATAAAGAACAGTGTAAGATGCCCTCGGATACAATCCTACTGAGCAACAATATGGGCACAGCCCCTGGAATGTGGATGAAATACAAGGAAAGTATAATTGTATCTATGCCAGGTGTTCCCTCAGAAATGAAATACATCTTCAATAATGATCTAAGAGATAAACTTATAGAAGAGGGTGTAGCAAATGAAATTTTTCACCGTACAATTCATACAGCGGGTATTGGTGAAACCATTATTGCAGATACGATTTCGGACATAGAGTCAAATTTGCCGAAAGGCATATCTCTCGCTTACCTACCTGGAATAGCACAGGTGAGAGTGAGAATAAGTGGTAACTCTGCCTTGATTCCGAATATCAAGGATAAGGTCATGGAATATGCGAATGAGATAGAAAGTAGAATTGAAAAATATGTCTACGGATATGATGGAGAAACACTGCCTATTGCCTTGATGAAAATATTGAAGGAACGAGGAGAAAAACTCACCTTGGCTGAAAGTTGCACAGGTGGATATACCTCACATTTATTGGTGTCAACATCTGGGATTTCAGAAGTCTATGATGGATCTATAACTGCTTATAGTTATGATTTGAAGAAAAAATTACTGGGAGTAAAAAAGGAAACATTAGAAACCTATGGCGCAGTGAGTGAAGAAGTGGTAAGAGAAATGGTCTTGGGGGCGATAAAAGCAACCGGCTCTAATCATGCAATTGCAATCTCTGGGATAGCAGGCCCTGGCGGCGGAACACCTGATAAGCCAGTAGGGACAGTATGGATAGCTTGTGGAAATGCTGAAAAAATGAAGCTTAAAAAATTACAATTGACCAAGAATAGAGAAATGAAGATCAAATATTCGGCAGCAATCTCTTTGAATATATTAAGACGGTTGTTGTTGGATAATAATTGATTAAATTTGCAGTACAAATAAAACCAAAATATGGCCAAGGTTGAGTTAGTAATGCCTAAGATGGGTGAAAGTATCATGGAAGCGACCATTCTTAATTGGGTAAAGAATGTCGGAGACAAGCTTGAGGAAGATGAAACGATATTGGAAATTGCAACTGATAAAGTAGATTCTGAGATACCTTCACCAGTGGAAGGCGTTCTTGTTGAGATTTTACGCCAAGTAAATGATGTAGTTCCAGTAGGTGAGGTAATAGCAATTTTAGAAACGGAAGGCGAAGTGGAAGCAACTCCATCAATTCCACAACAAGCTCAAACTCCAGAACCTAAAGTGCAAGCAGAAGCAGCGCCAGCAACACATACTCCAACACCAGTTGATCCAGCTCCAGCGCCAACTCCAACGCCTGTTGTAGCAGAAGCTGTCGCAGCAGTACCAGCTGTTCCATATACTCCAACAAATGGTCAAGGAAATGGTGCAATTCCAACCAACAGCAATGGTAAATTTTATTCTCCTCTAGTGAGAAGCATTTCGAAAAAGGAAAACGTAAGTATTGCTGAATTGGAAGCTATCAATGGATCAGGAAAAGGCGGAAGAGTAACCAAAAAAGATCTACTTGAATATATAAGTAAACGAACATCAGTTCCGGCACAAACAACAACAAAGGCTGTTGCACAAGCAACAGTAGCTGCAACAACAGCTGCAAGTATAGCTGCACCTAAACCTTCTACTAACCAAAATATTCCTGCATCTGGTTCTCATGAAATAATTGAGATGGACAGAATGCGTAAAATGATTGCAGATCATATGGTTATGTCAAAAAAGACATCTCCACATGTTACCTCATTCGTTGAAGCCGACGTGACCAATTTGGTTGACTGGCGAAATTCTATAAAGAATGAATACATCCAAAAGTATGGTGAGAAAATCACCTTCACTCCAATTTTCATTGAAGCAGTAGTGAAAGCACTTCAAGACTTTCCAATGGTGAATGTTTCTGTTGATGGCAATAATATTATCAAGAAGAAAAACATCAACATTGGGATGGCAACTGCCTTACCTTCTGGCAATCTAATTGTACCAGTTATTAAAAATGCAAATGGATTTAATCTTGTAGGTCTAACACAACAGGTAAACAGTCTTGCCAACAAGGCAAGGAACAATAAATTAAAACCAGAGGATATTCAAGATGGCACATTCACTGTAACCAATGTGGGTACCTTTGGGAATGTGATGGGCACACCAATTATCAACCAACCTCAGGTAGCTATTCTGGCTTTAGGTGCCATTCGGAAAAAACCGGCTGTACTAGAAACTGAACATGGAGACGTTATAGCTATAAGAAAGATGATGTTTTTGTCCTTATCCTATGATCATAGGGTGGTAGATGGATTCTTAGGAGGTTCATTTTTGAGAAAAGTCGCGGATTATTTGGAAGCCTTCGATAAGTCCCAAACTATTTAGTTTTCACACCAAAAACATTATTTTTGAGGGACTTATGTCTTAAAAAAATTAATATATAAGGGTGTACCATGCGAATCGTTATTAGAATTGTATTGTTTATGATGCTGTGCCTATTGGGTTCTAGCACAATCTATGCACAGTCCGCAAAGAAAAAGGCAGACAAATTCTATAAGGAAAGGGAATACCAAAAAGCTTATGATCAATACCTATTGATCAAGAATATTGAAAAAGATAAGGTCTTATTGGCCAAAAGAGGCATTTGCTCATATCACATCAATAAGTTAGCTGAAGCCTCAAAGGATATTACAGCTGCCTATAAAATGGGTAATTCGGCTGCCCAATTAAAGTACTACATGGGCCGAATCAATCATTCCATGCGGAAATATGAAGATGCTATTTTCTTTTATAAGGCTTACTTAAGAGAATTGAAGTCTAATGAAGAAATCCAACCAGATGTTGCACTCTACATAAAGAATTGTTTCGCTGGATTGAGATTGTCATACGATGATGAAGATCTAGGCTTTTTAGAAAATGCGGGAGACTTGGTCAACTCAAAAGATGACGAAATAAATCCTGTGCCTAGTCCAACCATTGTAAATAGATACTATTATTCTTCCAACCGATCTCAGGATAATTTTGATCTCTATAGTGCTGAGATGTTAGAAGGAAGATGGCAACAAGGTCATCACATTCACAAAAGTCTGAATACTACTAGTAATGAAATATTGCAGGATTGTAGTTTGGATGGCTCTGTGATGGTATTCTTGAGAGGGGAAAGAATTGGAAGCAATAGACTTTACCTAAATCGATATTCAGAAAGTAAGCATAATCAAAGAGTTGTCTTTTCAGAAACGAAAGCTGTGACTGGCGATCAAGATGTATATCTAGTTAATGATGAAACGATGGTATTTGCCAGTAATAGAGAAGGAGGATATGGTGGTTATGACTTATACATTTCAGAGTTTTCAGCTGCTGGTTGGTCAACACCAAAAAATCTCGGTTCGGAAGTTAATAGCAGCTATGATGAAAGATATCCTTTTATGTTTGAAGACCAAACCAAGATGTTTTTCAGTTCGAATAACCCAAATAGTATTGGTGGTTTTGATATCTATTCTTCTGAAAAACTTGGAGAACTTTGGTCCTCTCCAAAGGCATATGCATATCCTATAAATTCACCAGAGGATGATATTCAATTTAGGATTCAAGAGGAAGGTTTTCAAGCCTATCTTTCATCGAATAGAAAGTCATCTACCTATGGAGGTTTTGATATTTATACTGTATTTCTTAGGCAAGGTATTCCAGTACATACTTCTGATCCAAAGCAGCCTTTGGGATTGATAAGGAGTAGTGTGAAGGATGAGGAGTATGTTTATGAAGATGAGGAGATTTTAGACGAAAGACAAAAGACTGGGGAGTCGGAGTCGGAGTCAGAGCCGGGAGCCGAGAACCGGGAGCCGGGAACTGTGGCTGTAGAGGAAGGTGAGACTGAAGACGAAAGACTGAAGATAGAGAGGTTGGAGCAAGAGAGGTTAGAACAAGAGAGATTGGCTGCAGAGAAGAAGGAACAGG
>CALHKJ010000265.1 GCA_938033975.1 uncultured Saprospiraceae bacterium
AAGTTAACTTTGCCATTAGAGACTATACTATATTTTGCTTAATTCACTCTTAAGAAAATCAATGACATCTACCTCAATTGAATCCATGTTTCTATGAACTGATAGATACCATGTCACCCAATCAACCAAATGAACTAGGTAGATAGATTTTTCTGCAAGATTGTTCCCTTTAGAGTGGATCTCCATGACATGTGGAGTTAACTTTTGTATGATCTTTTTATTGATATCCATTCTAACTTGATTTCTACTGAAGTCATCAGAGTTTCTCAAGTAGACTACTGCTAGATCTTCATTAGCTAGTTTCCATCCAACGAGTTCGTTGTGATTCATTTCTGGAATTACGTGGTGCCAACAAAGCTGTTTTGCGTTTTCATTGATTTGTTGTCTAAATCTAACGGCAACTGGTTCTATTCTGTCTTCAGAATAAATGATTGGTAATTTTCCATGTAAGAAGTCAGCTACCTTTTTTGCTTCTTCTTTTATTTCTTCTTGATTGTATTTAATTAGGTCGACACTTGACTTAACATTAAGGATACTTTCTTTACTGATAAAACCCAACTTATTCATAACGAATAGTTGTTGTACCAAAGAGTATCCTAAGCAAGCTCTTGGTGAAGGCCAATTCCCAGGCACTTCGATATAATCATATCCATGTTCTTTTGCTAATTCTATCAATTTTCCTCCAGAGCTTATCACTACGATTTTGGCGCCCGTTTCCATCATTTGCTCAAAAGCATGCAAGGTCTCTTCTGTATTACCAGAATAAGAAGATGCAATTGCCAAAGTGTTTTTATCCACATACTTTGGAATAAAGTATCCTTTACCTACTGTATAAGGTATTGGGCACTCATTGGTAATAAATGAAGCAACAAAATTGGCTCCAATTCCAGATCCCCCTAGACCTGCTACAAATACCTTGTTTATTTCCTCCGAATGAGGATTAATAGTCGCAGCTTCGCCTATTTCTAATGCCTCTACAAGCTGTGCTGGGAATTTTTCAATCAATTGATTCATCATATCTTTAACTTTCGTACAAAAATATCAAATTATAAACATATTCAATGTGTAACAATTCAGATATAGGAAAGAAAGGAGAGAAAATTGCTGTTGAGTATTTGACTTCGCTTGGATATTCAATTTTAGAGAGGAATTGGCGCTATAGTAAGGCAGAAATTGACATAATTGCCAAGGATAAGGAAATACTTGTATTTGTTGAGGTAAAAACCAGATCTAGTGTATTATATGGCCAACCTGAAGAATTTATATCTGATTACCAGCAAGAATTAATATTTAAGGCATCCCAGAGGTATATGGAAAAGATCAATTATAATTGGGAAATTAGATTTGATAGTATCTCAATTGTTGTAAATGAAAAATATGAATGGAAGGATTATGAAATCAAACATCATCTTGACATTTATCACTAATATTTTTTGAGATAAATATTAGCTATTGTTCCTGGATTGTTATCCAAATATTCCACATAGACCTTTCTACTATTTTTGTCTCTTTGAGCTAAACGCTTTTTTACCAATTCAATTGCAATACTTTTATGATCACTTGTTTTTTTAATTGAATTTTTGATACCAAGCCCATTATCTGCAATTGTAGCTACTAGGTATCCTTCTTTTTCATGGAAACTAAGATTTATATTTCCTCTGCGTTCCAAATTTACAAATGCATGGATGATTGAATTTTCTATGAAAGGCTGGATGATCATATTTGGAATTTCTTCATCAAGAAATTCTGCATGAGAAGCGTCAACTTCAAAGTCGAAAGAATCATTTCTACAAAGCAATTCTATTTTTACATAATTGTTTAGTAATTGGATTTCATTTTCTATACTAATGCTTTCATTTTGTGATTGATTTAAGAATTGACGCAGGAATTTTGAAAAGATAGAAATTGATTTTCTACTTTCTTTTACTTTGCCACCTGCAAGCAATCCGTTGATGGAAGTCAAGGCATTGAAAATAAAATGAGGATTCATCTTAAGCTGATCAATTTGTTGTTTACTCTGCAACAACTCATTTTGTGCTTTCAATTGTTTTATTTGAAGACTGGCCTCATTTTGCTTTGATCTCAAATTGAAAAGTGATAACATACTAACAACAAGTAAGCCTCCTAGTATAGCAAAAATTAGATACCAGAAATTTGGAATTGAACTTTCCTTAGCAGAATTATTTATTTCAAAAGTATAGGGTAGGGTATAGTTTGAATTAGAAGCTTTCGCTCTAATGTAAATTTTGTTTATTCCTTTTTGTAATTCTTCATTTGATAATACGAAGTCATTTTTAAATGGACTCCAGTCTCCATTTTCTGTTTTCCACTCTGTTGTCAGTTTTTCGTGATTGGGCAGATAGCTGAGCGTTGGAATAACATTTATCAGTTTATTTTTACTTGAGAAGTTGGCTGAAGAGAGCTCAAGTTCTTTGTTCTTGGAGTCTGAAATTTTGACACCTGAGATATAAGGACCGTCAAATTTTTTTGAGTCACCAAAATTCCAAACACCTTCGCTGCTTGATAGCCATAGATTTGACCACTGGTCAGTTGTAGCAGTTAGGTATCTTCCATTATAATTGCCAAGTTTTTTGAGTTCCGAATTGAGCCAATCAAAGCTATAGACTGCTTGATCAAGAATAAGAAACAACCATCTCTTTGTATTTTTAATTGAACGGATCCGTTCAGGTAATTGACCCATTGCAGGAACCAATTGTCTAGTCTTTCCTTCATTTAAAATGAATAAGTTCTTCGTAGTCAATATTAGTAGTTCATTGTCATCAGTCCAATCTAAATCTAAAACTTCTTCAGACATTTCACTCACCACATAATTTTGCTTACTAGGTTTTATGATCAAATTATTTAATGAGATTAAGCATTCTTCGCTTCCGCAAATCACATTCCTAACCTGATCGATATTCCCTTCGAATAATTTTTGGTTGCTATTGTCATTTCTATTGATGATGTACAAAGCACGATCTGTTGAAATATAAAAATGATCTTTATCGAAATCAGAAGAGATGATATTCTCTTCAGCGGCCAAGCTTAATATTTCTGTTTTTATCTTTTCTTTAGATAAATAAAAGACTGAATTTGCGGAAGCATAAAGAGTGAAATTTTGATTCTTAATCAAAAACCTAGTGGGAGAATCTACATTGTTTTCAAACTCTATTTGATATACCTCAGTGCCATTGAATTGGAATATGTTTCCATTT
>CALHKJ010000266.1 GCA_938033975.1 uncultured Saprospiraceae bacterium
GATTTTCTCAATGACGGTTCTAGTATTTTAAAAATTGAAGATGGAATACATTCAGTAATAATGGGTGTTGATGAAAACTTACAAGGAATAACTGGAACAACAAGTCCTACTTCCTTAACTTTTCAAGCTTCACCTCAATCCAGCCTTCATTTTCATTCAAATGGAAAGCTTGGCTTAGGGACAATGACTCCTGGCGCTGCTTTTCATGTTTCAAGAGATGGCACTGCTAATGATCCTATAAATCTTGCAATACTGAATTCAAGTACCTCCAACAAACCAGCTCTACTATTTTCTGAGGGCGGTTTAGGAGCAGGTAAAACAATGGGAATCTTATACAATGGTTCTGGATCAGGTGCTAGTGAAAAACTTCAAATAATCAATGATGCAGCTGACCCAATTGTTACGTGGACCAATAACGAGTTGATGGGAATTGGAACCGAAAATCCACGTGAAGAAGTCGATGTGAATGGAAATGTTGCTATCAGCTCTGTACCTGGATCATTAACCATCAGCAATGGTACTAGTAACGCAAATCTAACATTTGATGGAACAAATCTTGATTTGACATCGATTACAGGGAGCTCAAAGATAAAAGCGGATCGTCGTGTCATATTACAATCTCTAGGGGGCACAGTGATTCTTGATGCAAACGATGGTATATTTTTTCAGGTAGATGGTGACACAAAATTAAACTGCCTACAGAATGGAAACTGGGGATTGAATCAAATCAATCCACAAGCTAGGCTTCACATCAAACAAAATACAAGTGCTCTTCCGGCGATCAGAATAGAGAATGATTCAGATACCGATAGCTGGGACTGGGAAGTAGATATTACAGTATTAACATTAAGCTTCAATAACACTGCCAAAGGATTTTATAATACAAATGGCACTTACACACTTTTCTCAGATAGAAGACTTAAAAACGAAATAACAGCGATGAATGATGGTGTCTTAGCATCTGTATTAAAGTTAAAGCCTTGCAACTATTATTTCAAAAATGACATCAACTCTGAACATAAAACCATTGGTTTCATTGCACAAGAAATGCAAGAGCAATTTCCAAAATTGGTCTCTGAAAATGACACTGAGCAATCGAATATTTTGGGAATAAAATATTCACAGATAAGTGTGTATGCTGTGAAAGCTATCCAAGAACAATATCAAGAAATAAAGGAATTAAAAGAAGCAACAGATTTAGATCAAATCAATGAGAGTGAGATAATTAAGTTGGATAATGAGTTGGCGGACATACAGAAAAGAATTAGTGGTTTAAAGTGAAAATGAAAAAAATAATATTTCTGTAGGAGATAATGCACTTAGCACTAAATAGAATCTCAATTAATTTGGTATCTTATTATAAATTCATTGAGAATGATTAAAATCCTAATTGCTGATGACCATAAAGTTTTGGTGGATGGCTTTGTCGCCCTCTTTGAAAAGGTTGATGATTTCCAAGTAATTGGAACTGTCAACAATGGAAAAGAAGTATTAAACACTCTTTCCACTTCAGAAGTAGATATTGTGCTAATGGATATTAATATGCCAGTACTTAATGGCGTCGAAACTTGTAAAAGAATCAGTAAGAAGTATCCAAATATTAAGGTAATCGCACTCAGTATGTATCGCGAGGCAAGCTTTGTGAAGCGCATGAAACAAAATGGAGCAAAGGGATATATTCTAAAAGATGATTCAGCTGACACGATCATTGAAGCCATTCATGAGATTTACAAAGGCAAAGAATATTATAGTGATCAATTGAAGAACATCTTGTACAATCAAGTTTTTACAAAAAGGAGCACGAATACAACTGCTGTCACTAAAAGAGAAAAGGAAGTACTAGCTCTTATTGCAGAAGGGATGACTAATAAAGAGATAGGTAAAAAATTGTTTGTAAGTGACCATACGATTATTTCTCACAGAAAAAATCTGATTGAAAAATTTGATGCAAAAAATACTGCGGAGCTGGTAAAGCTTGCTATTGAAAAAGGCATAATATAAATGACTAGAACAATCAATTTATTAAAAATTTTTGCAAATGGATTAAGCTTGCTTTTGATCTTGTTTTCTTCCTACAACTTATTCTCGCAGAAAACCGCGGATGAAATAAAGGCTGATAGTTTAATTTCAATTTTACCTACAGAAATTGGAGAAGAAAGAATCCAATACTTGCACGACATTGTGCTTAACGCCAAAACTAGCAATTCAAAAAAAGCGCTAAAGTATGCCAGGGTATTAATAAAGGAAATAGTTAATATTCCTGATTCAAAATTAAAAGCAAAATCATTTTGCCAATTAGCTGAAACCTTCGACCAAACAGCAGTTTCTCCAGATTCAGTTAGAATATTTTCTGAATTGTGCCATAAGCTAGGCAATAAGGTAGGCCATAAAATATCAGAGGTAAATGGACTATACCGTCTTGGATCATATTATAGGGCAAAAGCTGAATTTGAAACAGCTTTAGCATATTATCACAAAGCTATAGATATTTCCGAGAATGAGGAAATCAACAAGATAAAGGCCAATTGTCTTCATGGCATTGGTGTTATAAAAGATATTCAAAAAAAATACGATGAAGCCATAGAATACTTTGAAAAGAGTAAAGAGATAGGAATGAAAATTAATGATCATGATGTTCTTTTTATAAGCCATCAGAGCAGAGCAATTTCTAAGTTTCGCAAAGGAGATGACAAAGGCGGAATGGAAGATTTTTTAAAAGCAAAAAGATATGCTCCAACAACAATTACAAAAATAGATATTAGATCAAATCTTTCATATGCTCATACCCTATCCAATAATTTGGATAGTGCGCAATACTATCTAGTAGAAGCAAGTGAACTGGCAGAGAAATTTGGAAGTGTTAGACAAAGGATTTCATGTCTAACCGTATTAATGGAGTTTCATATTAAGCAAGGCGACTGGGATAGCGCCTTTCCAGTTATGCAAAAAAGAGAGAAATTGATTGTAGAAAGAAAGGATAAAAATTGGTTGCGTAATAATGCTAATGCATACACAAGGTATTTTATTAGTAAAGGTGATTACAAACAAGCTTATAAGTATCAAAGCAAATACATTAGCTATAATGACTCGATACTAAATGAAAAAAATCAATATGCAATAAAAGATTTAGAAGAGAAATATGAAAATGAGAAAAAACAAATATTGATTGAAGAGCAAGAACTTGCGATAAAGAACAAAAACATGCAGCGTAATCTTATCCTTTTAATGGGCCTTCTGGGTATTCTATTCCTTTTGCATAGAATCAGAAAAAACAAACAAATTGAAAGTCAAAGAAAAATTATCAATCAAAAAGAGATTGACAAATTAAGAAAGGAAAATACCATCATGAATCTATCTTCGATGATTGAAGGCCAACATGCAGAACGAAAAAGGATAGCCCAAGATTTACATGATGGCTTAGGAGCATTGTTGAGTTCAGCCAAACTACAATTAAGCAATGTGAAATCTGAAATCACTAAACTTGAAGAAATGGCAGTTTTCTCAAATGCTGAAAATCTTATTGACAACGCATACCAAGAGGTAAGAAGAATATCTCATGATATGATGCCAGGTGCATTGGTAAATTTAGGTCTGCTTGCCGCGGTAGAAGATCTTGCAGATCAAATCAATGAATCAAATAAACTACTCATTCAAGCACAATGGTATACAGATGATAGTGATATGGATGAAAAAACAAAGGTGAGTTTGTATCATATCATTCAAGAAGCTGTCACAAACGCTGTCAAACATTCAGAAGCAAACAAAATGATTATTCAATTGTCTAAAAGCAAAAATCAATATCAACTATCTATTGAAGATGACGGAAAAGGTTTTGATGGCAATGATAAAGACAAGCACGGAATAGGCCTTAATAATATTGAATCAAGAGTTGATTACTTGAATGGTAATTGGGAAATTATAAGCACGGCTGGAGAAGGGGTTTGTATAGAAATAAGTGTACCAATTAGCAGTTAATCTTTGGATTTATTCAAGCTCAAGTACCAACCTTTTGGACCTAGCTATCCATATTTTTCTTATCTTTTAGGTACAAATACATAACATGCCGAAAGCTAATAATTGCCTCAGATCTATCACTTTTATCTTTGCATTGTGTTTACTTTTCTTTTCTTGCAACAATGCGAAATCTTCTTCAAAGGAAATTCTCCAAGAAAACAAGCTCACAAAAATCAAATTTTCTTTAGCACAATGGTCCTACAATCGTGATTTATTCGCCGGAGACATCAACAACTTTGACTTTATTAGAAAAGCAAAAGAACATGGATTTGATGGTGTTGAATATGTCAACCAGTTTTTCATGGATAAAGCTGAAGACAAAGCTTTCCTTGATAGTCTAGTTCTAGTCAGCAATGAAAACCATATTCAAAATGTTATGATCATGATAGATCGCGAAGGAGATCTTGGTGATTTGGATGAAAGAAAAAGAGTGCAAGCTATATCAAATCATAAGAAATGGATCGATGC
>CALHKJ010000267.1 GCA_938033975.1 uncultured Saprospiraceae bacterium
GCTTGTTTAAAGAAAACATCCCTCAACTCTAGAATGGGATAATCATTCGTATCAGTAACCATGATTTTTTGTCCATAACCGATATAAGACTCGCTAGCTTGCTCTTGCCATTCTGTCTGTTTGGACAGGGCAACATGATCATTTTTATTTGCAGAAAAAGGATAACGGGTAGGTATAAAAACGAATGATTCTCCTTCCGTCTCCCATTGAATATGAGCTGGAACCCAAACAAAATCACGTAAATTTTCAGGCTTTTCAATTGCTATTCGTTTAATATTTGTAAAAGGCACCCATCGATACTGCCCTTCCACAAACACTTCTAACAATGGCCCAAGTCTAGAATCAGCATCGGCAATCCACTCAAAAGCTTCTGAATTAATAGTGCCTTGAGTCGTTGGTGCCATTTCAAGCGCTTGATTACGAATCAATTGTGAATTGGAATATTTTTCTTGGGAAGTGAGCTTTAAAGATTGCAGTATTAGAGCCTGCCATTCATCTGGCTTACCCATAAAAACAGGATCTCTCCTACCTAAAAAGACATCCTCTCTATATTTTTCACATTCAATAGCTGCGCGATAGTCATTCACCATAGGTAAAGTACTAATATCCATATTAGCAATGACATCGAGCTGCTTAGCAGCTCGATCCCAAGATCCTAAAATCAACAGTAATTGAAATAAGAAAATTCGATGTTTCAGATTTGAGGAATCTGATCTGATTGCATTCTGAATGCTTTCCAAACAATTCTGTAAATCACCATCCTGCAAATATTGCTCATGCTGCATAGAATAATCCTAAATAGCGTTTAAATATAATGATGTTTTTATACTTGAAAAATTAAACAGCTTTATTAGTCGCTAAATTGAATCCCTTCTTGAAATCTGCCTTTTTACCTCCAGCATGATCAAAAGTAGTAAATTCCCACTCGATCTTAGAGTACGACAGACTAACAGACTCGGCAGGCTTCATGTCACCTCCTGCATTACATGAAATACTTGTTATAAAACCGTCAGTAAGTTTATATTTCATATATGTTTTTTGAGATTCACCAACGGTCATTGTCAATTCTATTTCTATATTAGCGAATTTTTTACCTCCCGCACAAAAAGCATTTAAATCTGGAGATGCTCCATCCATAGTTCTACTAAATTGTAAATCTCCAAAATGAGGATTACCCGTAGACTGTGCTCCTTGTCCACTACCCATTTCAGAAGGATTGCTTAAATCAAAAGATAAACTTTCTGCTTCCATCCAACCTTTATGTGCATCATCTGTACTCTCACCTTTTACTGGATCCATTTTTACATAAACTGCCATCATAAACTCCTATAATTTCATTAGAAAAATCAACAAATTAAAACGATTACCCTTTTTCAGAAGGTAAACGAGATACTAATCTTAACGATACTGACAACCCTTCCAATTGATAATGTGGTCTTAAGAAAAATTGAGAAGAATAGTAACCAGGATTACCCTCTACTTCCTGAACGACTACTTCAGCTGCCGCCAAAGGTCTTTTTGCTTTAGCTTCGTCTGATGCAGTCTCTGGACTGGGCTCAACATAATTCTTTATCCAATCATTGAGCCAAACTTGCATATCATCGCGTTCTTTAAATGAACCTACTTTGTCTCGCACAATTGCTTTCAAATAATGCGCAAAACGACATGTTGCGAAAAGATACGGCAATCTTGCAGATAAATTAGCATTTGCTGTGGCATCAGGATCGTCATACTCTGCTGGTTTCTGCAGAGATTGGGCACCAATAAATGCTGCAAAATCACTATTCTTCTTATGAATCAAAGGCATAAAACCATTTTTAGCTAATTCCGCTTCACGACGATCACTGATCGCTATTTCTGTTGGGCATTTCATATCAACGCCACCATCATCTGTAGGGAATGTATGTGTTGGTAGCCCCTCTACAGCACCACCAGACTCAACACCACGAATACGCGAGCACCATCCATAATGCTTAAATGAAGAATTAATATTAGTCGCCATTGCATAAGCTGCATTCGACCAGGCATACTTACTATGATCTGTGCCTTCAACATCTTCTTCAAACGCAAATTCTTCCACAGGATTAGTGTTAGCTCCATAAGGTTGGCGTGAAAGAAAACGAGGCATTGCCATTGCAAGGTATCTAGAATCCTCAGATTCCCTGAGTGACCGCCATCCTGCATATTCTGCAGTTCCGAAAATTTTTGTAAGATCTCTTGGATTACTCAACTCCTGCCAACTTTCCATATTCAAAAGTGATGGTGCAGGTGCAGTAATAAATGGTGCGTGACAAGCAGATGATATTTCAGCTATTTGCCCTAATAATTCAACATCTGGTGGTGAATGATCAAAATAATAATCACCTACTAAAGAACCATAAGGTTCTCCACCTAATTGTCCATATTCTTGCTCATAAATTTGCTTGAAAATTGGACTTTGATCCCAAGAAACACCTTTGAATTTTTTAAGGGTTTTATGTAAATCTTTTTTCGAGATATTCATGACTCGAATTTTTAACATTTCGTCAGTTTCAGTATTATTTACTAAATAATCTAAACCTCTCCAACTACTCTCTAATCGTTGATAATCTTCATGATGCAAAATCAGGTTTATCTGTTCGGACATTTTACGATCTAACTCTGCGATCATAGATTCTATGGAACGGATTGAGTCATCAGAAATTAAGGCTGTTTGACCAAGTGCTTGTTCGGCTAATGTCTTAACTGCATTTTCTACGGCTTCTTTGGCACGTTCGGTTTTAGGTTTAAATTCTTTGTCTAATAAATTAGAAAAATCACTAGTCTCAATTGTTTCTACCTGAGCTTCGGCTTGTTTTTTTGCTTTTGCCATGATTAAGACTCCTCATCTTCGTTAGAATCATCAGAAGCCGCTGGATTGGCCTCTGAACTAAGTGCTTGAAGAAGAGCTGGATCATTTAGTGCTTTGTTAATGAGTTCTTCTGCACCTGATTTACCATCCATATAGGTGAGTAAATTGGATAACTGAGTTCTGGCTTGCAGCAATTTATCAATTGAATCTACTTTTTTGGCAATGGCTCCTGGAGAAAAGTCATCCATGCTTTCAAAACTCAAATCTACACTCATGTTCCCTTCACCGGTTAGTGTATTTGGGACTTGAAATGCGACTCTAGGCTTCATTGCTTTTAATCTATCATCAAAATTATCTACATCAATTTCCATGAATTTTCGATCAGCAACTGGTTCTAATGGTTCTGCAGGCTTTCCAGATAGATCCGACATAACTCCCATTACAAAAGGAAGCTGTACCTTTTTTTCAGCACCATACAGTTCAACATCGTATTCTATTTGAACACGAGGTGCCCTATTCCTTGCTATAAACTTTTGACTACTTTGCTTGGCCATAAAAACTCCTATTTAAGTTCTATTTATTCCTTTATTTTTGTTATTTTATTTATGAAAAAAATTCATTCTGGTAATTTGTCACAAAATGAAACTAATATTTATCTGCGTGTACAGTAAGCCCTATCACAATCTACATGAGCACCATGATTTGCAGATACTTGAAGATGACGATCTAAATCACTTTGATTATTTGTTAACGAATTTTCAACTTGATTGCCCCATTGTACGGTTGCTTCACCCATTTTAATCATGGTGTCAGCTTGAAGTCTTAGCTTTCTAATCCTCCTGTGTAAATAATGAAAAGCAGTTGAAGTTTTAATTATATGTTGGCAGGGAGATATGAAATCCCCTCGTAATTCTACGAGTTTATCCAAGTCTTTAAAAGCAGAGGTCACCTTTGCTCTTGATCTATCAAGCTTGTCTAGATCTAAATTTTTGATTCCATGCTTTACTTCTCTTTTTAAATTCAAATCGCCATC
>CALHKJ010000268.1 GCA_938033975.1 uncultured Saprospiraceae bacterium
AATCATGATTATTAGGATTATTAGGATTATTAGGATGGGCTTGATTTTGGTTTTTTTTGATTGTAATACTTAGTGCACTATTTGAATTAACTGAAAAACAGGATTTGTAAGATATTTTAGATGGACACGATGGAGCTTTTCTTATGAAGACAGAACAGAATCCTATTAATCCTTTAAAATCAATATAATCCTGCTTTCTGTTTATTTGGATATTCCTTAATAACTCCTTACTCCTTTTAGTAGGTAATCATGATTATTAGGATTATTAAAATGGGTTTGATTTTGGTTTGTTTTTGATTGTAATACTTAATGCACTATTTGAATTAACAGAAGTACAGGATTTGTAAGATATTTAGATTGACACGATTGAGCTTTTCTTTTGAAAACAGAACAGAATCCTTTTAATCCTATAAAATCAATATAATCCTGCTTTCTGTTTATTTTGAAAAGTAACTAAGAGGGACACAATTGAGTTTTCTTCCTAAATACAATACTCAATCCTATGAATCGTGTTACATCTTTATAATCCTGTTTCGTATCTTGACAAAAAGAATAAATATGCGCAACCCTACTCCCCTCTTTATAGGATTATCTCTCTTATTATTTTTACAGTGTACGCAAAAACCTAATAGTAAATCTGAAGCAGCTCAGTATACTGAAACTTCAACTCAATTGTATGATTATGATGTGGAGGAAAAATTATCAGAGCTTGGTATTGAGTTGAAAGAACCTAAGCCGTACTCAGGAGTTCCAATAGAACACTATGCTCTAGTTGATAAGATGCTTTATCTTTCGGGTAAGGGGCCTATCACTGCAGAAGGCGAAAGAATTACCGGCAAACTTGGAGTTGATATGACCATCGCCGAAGGGAAAGAAGCAGCAAGAAGAATTGCTATAAGTCAACTGGAGGTTATAAAATCTGTTACAGGTGATTTGAATAAGGTAAAGAGAGTGGTGAAAGTTTTAGGGATGGTCAATTCTGCACCTGATTTTGTGGACCAACCTAAGGTGATAAATGGGTTTTCCGAATTGATGATTGAAGCATTTGGTGATCGCGGAAGGCATGCACGATCTGCAGTAGGAATGGCTGCATTGCCAAGTAATATTGCTTGTGAGATTGAAGCAATTATTGAGCTTCAATAAATTTAAAATTCCAAAACATTAATCATGAAAAACTTAATACTCAGTCTCTTAATCTGCTTACAAGTCACAGCTCTATTATCTCAGCAAGAAGAAAGTTACGACTACTTCAAATCAAATCGTGAGATGATATCCAGTGGCGTACAAGCTATTCTTACTTGCAATGGATTATTTACTAGTGAGAGAAGTATAGAACAAGTATATGACAAAGAACTAAAATACTTGAGTCAAACAATTGGTACAGCGAAAGGAGGTGATTATAAAATTCACTATGATCAGAAAGCAGTGGAGATTGGCGTAGCTGGTGGAACACCTGTCATGCGAGCAGCATTCAGAGAAGGTATAGGTTGTGTTATGCTAGCACCTGATCAAACTTTGGCTGATATCGATGAACTTCCTATACAAAAACTTCCGGTACTTGCCGGTGATGCTAAGAATATTGCCTGGCCAAATGGAGATAAAGTAAGCATTCAAAAAGACGCTGTGGAGGTAGACTATGATGCTCTAGCAGAAGCGATCGATTGGGCATTCAATAGAGATACACCAGAGCAAACAACCATCAGTTTGCTCATTGTACACAAAGGGGAAATCATTGCGGAGCAATATGCAGATGGTTTTAACTATACTACCAAAACTAGAACTTGGTCAACGGCCAAAAGTATTGCTGCGACCCTAATTGGTATCCTTTGTGACGAAGGTAAAATGTCCTTGGACGAACCACTCAATGTAGAGTGGCTACCAAAACAAGCACCGAAAAATTCTGATCCTAGAAATGAAATCACCTTGCGACATGTCCTGAATATGTCAAGCGGACTGTACACTGTCGATAGTAGAAAAATGGAATATGCGACTGGTTCGGGCTTGGCTTATTGGGCAGGGGCAAGCATCGTGAATGGAGCAAGAAATCGTGGTCTCATCAGAGAACCAGGGACTTCTTGGGACTACGAAAACTATGATACGATCCTAGCAGTGCTATCCATGAAAAACACCTTGGGTGATGACTACTCTACTTTTCCAAGAAAGGCCCTACTCGATAAAATTGGAATGAGATCCACTTTCTTAAGTACAGATCGCTTTGGAGACTTTGTATTAAGCAGTCAAGTTTATACCAATGCAAGAGACCTAGCTCGCTTTGGCCTACTCTATCTCAATGAAGGACAATGGGATGGCGAGCAAATCATTTCGAAAGAGTGGATTGATTTTGTGCGCACTCCTGCTCCTGCTTCAAAAGATCGTAATTATTTCTACGGTGGTCAATTTTGGCTGGTACCAAGCAATCGTACAGATGTTCCAAAAGATGCGTACTCTACTGCTGGTAATCGAGGACAGTTTTGCATCATTGTGCCTTCACATGATTTGGTGATTGTAAGAAGAGGTTTGGATTATGGGAAGCAGGGATTTAATCGGTGGGATTTGGCTAGGGAAGTTGTTAAGGCAATAAAATAGCGTGGCTATTTTATTGCTGACTCGCTCCTTCGTCGCTGGGGACACGCATCGCTTTGCTTGCTGGGGACTCGCTCCTTCGTCGCTGGGGACTCGCTCTTGCGCTGGTTGGACCAGCTTCGGTGAGTGGGGCTCATAAAAATCTATTGTACTTCTAGATTGTCAACTCGGATGTAGGTATAAGGGCCGCAGGTGTTTATTTCAGTGTAGTTGAGATTTATAGGTTTTGGGAAATTTATGGTGTCTAGTGTTGATTGGAAATCAGATGGGAATTCAATAATTCTAAAATCCACATTTGAATCATCTTGATTGAAAATATGACCTCCGCAACATGCACAGAGTGCAAGATCAGGACCTACCAATTCGCCAGCGTTATTGTAGCTTATGGTGCCTTCTGGAAGTGGTTCGGGAGAACTACAACTACTCAACAAGAATGTAATAATGACGAAAAATAAAACTATTCTAAAATTCAACTTATGCATTTTTATTGACTAACGACTCTTTATCGCTATTGGTTGGCTGAGCTACTCAATTACCAAATCAAAACCATGGGTAATCTGAGACATACCAGCGAAAAAATCTACGCTCCGTACTACCCCATCTTCTCTGTTATAAATTTGCATCTTCAAGGGACCGTCCAAACCTGTATAGCCTCTTACATCAAGAATTAGATCAGAAAATAAATTATCAAACAAGTTATAATCCTCAACTGCTGCTGCACCAAATCCTGGTGCTTCTGCAACTGCATTCATGCTAGTCATATCGACAATCGGATCAGTTGGCCTAAGTAAATTAAATGTATAGCCCTCCCCTTCTGCGCTTTCAAAATACTCTGATAAATTCCAAATGTAGGAACTAAAATATTCATCAGCTCTAGGTCTGACTGTGATAGAATCACCGTGAAAGATCCAAACATTTCTAAGAGATTCTGTAGGTGGATAAAATGGCCAAGTTAACACACCACTTATTTCGTCTATCGTTTCTTCCACTACAAAAGTTTGCTCATCCACTTGGTCTACTAATCGGACTCTCAATAAGATATCGGTATATTCTTCAATATCAAAAGACACTGAATTGTCTATCTCAAATCTTCTATAAGTGCTTTGTTGGCTCAAGACTGGATTCGTAAAACTTATATGACCTTGAGTAAGAAAGCCTTCTGAGCCATTGTTATAAATCACTCCATCTATAAATCGAATTTGCTCAAAATTTTGAGATGCTGCTGATGACAAATTAAAAGGCCCAATGTAGGTACCATTATCTTCCGAAACAATTTTCACCCAGGTGATTCCACACATGAAATTAACCAAATCTACCTCTCCTTCATTATTTGTTTCTCGAATCAACAAGCGATTGACTCCTTCAAGAGCATCTATTTCGGAGGTGAAAAATTGGACTGGAACTCCAACGACTGGATTGAATTCATTGCATAATCCTGTAACGCAAGAAACCACCGACAGATCAAAACTACAACCCATTTCAGTTGGAGCAGGAGGCAAAGGCTCTGGGGGAT
>CALHKJ010000269.1 GCA_938033975.1 uncultured Saprospiraceae bacterium
CCACTTTCCTTTCTTAAAGACTATCACTCCTATAATCGCGGATAAACAATTGGAGATGACGATAGCCCAATAGACGCCAGAAGGCCCAAAATTCAGTGTTACAGATAGACCATATGCAATGGGAATTTGTACAATCCAAAAAGCAATAAAATTAATTATTGTTGGTGTTGTGGTATCACCAGCTCCATTAAAGGCTTGACTAATGACCATACCATAGGCAAAGAATACATAACTAACGCAAATAATTCGAAGTGCCAAAATTCCATTTTTTACAACTGCAGGATCTTGATCAAAAATCATGATAAACTGTTTGGCAAAAATGAAAAAGATCAAACTTACAAAAGCAAGAAAACACATATTGTAAAATGCACAGCGCCAAACTGATTTTTCTGCCCTATCAAATTCTCCAGCACCTAAATTTTGTCCCACCAAGGTTGCAGCAGCCATTGCCAATCCCCAAGAAGGCAAAACTGTAAATACAATGACGCGAAATGCAATAGTATAACCTGCCATTGCCTCACTACCAAATCCAGAAATAATTTTAACCATAAACACCCAGCTTGCAGTAGAAATTAAAAACTGAAAGGAAGCTGTGATGGCTAACCGAAGTAGCTTTTTGATAGTAGCTAGGTGCAGTTTGAAATTTTTGATTGTTACCTTAATCAATGACCTGCCATTAAATAAAACAAACAGTTGCAGTAGAACTGCAGTTCCTCTACCAATATTGGTTGCAACAGCAGCCCCTTCTAGTCCAAGCTCTGGAAATGGTCCCAATCCAAAAATAAAGCAAGGGTCCAAAATGATATTTATTCCGTTTGCTATCCAGAGAATTCGCATGGCTATGGCTGCATCTCCAGCTCCTCTAAAAATTGAGTTTAAAACGAAAATCATCATTAATGTGATGTTGAATCCAAACATTATGGAAAAATAGCCTTGTCCATACCCAGCTAAGGCTTCGTCTCCACTCATCAGACTCAAAATCTCTTTTGAAAAATAAACCCCTAAGACTGCTATAATGATCGATAAAGAGAATCCTAAAATTACTGCTTGAACTGCTCCAACTCGAGCTCCTTCTTCATCCTTTTCACCAATTCTTCTTGCAACTACAGCCGTGGCTGCCATTCCTAAACCAATAGCTATGGACTCCATGAGCATAAGTATAGATTCAGTGAGACCAAGGATAGAAACAGCTTCATGACCTAAACGCGACACAAAGAAAACATCTGCGACTAAGAACAATGATTCCATGACCATCTCTAAGACCATAGGTACGGAAAGCAAAATTATCGCTCGATTTATATTACCCTTCGTATAATCTGTTTCCTCTCCCTTTACTGCCTGAAGAAGCAATTGAAAAAATTTACGCATTCAAAAAATTAATTATTAAGAAATGGTTGAAGGCAAGTTGCGCCGGGGGAATTAGTATGTTAAGATCATAAAGCAAGTGCGTTTGGATGAGCAAGATGGGAAAATAAATATACATGACGGAATACTAGAGTTGAGATAATTTGATATTTATTAAACTTAACAAATTTGGATTGACTAAAAATTCAGAGATATAGCCATACTAGAAAAGATTATCAATATTTAGGTAGTTTCAGAAGAGATATTCTTTTATTAATAAGAGTAGTGGTTTTATTTGGTTTTTGCCATGCAAAGGCTAGTTTTGATAAACTTTTATAAGCCCGAATTGTTGTTTAATTATGAAGTGCAAAGTTGCAATGGTGAGTTATAAGAACACCTTACCTTTTTTATTTGGATTAGAGAATCACAATGATCATCGTAGATTCGATGTCGAGTTACTCAATCCAGCAGCTTGTTCCCTAGCTTTCGCAAATGGGCTCAAAGATATTGCATTAGTTCCGGTAGCATTTTTAGAAAACCGTAACGATTATAAAATCATTTCTGATTATTGCATTGGATCAAATGCTGCAGTAAATTCAGTTGCAATTTTATCCAACAAGCCGATTCATGAGTTAAGTCAAATCATACTTGATAACCATTCAATCACATCTAATCGACTTTGTAAAATTTTAATGGAACATCATTGGAGTCATGAGGTGAGTTACATCAAAAAAGACGTTAGCCAAGGGATACGAAATTTGGCTGAAGATGCTGGAGTGGTAATGATTGGAGACAAAGTTTTTGAGTATCAATCTAATTTTAAGTATAAATACGATTTGTCACTTGAGTGGAATCAGATGACAAATCATCCTTTTGTATTTGCAGTTTGGATTGCAAAAAAAGAATTATCAGACAAACTAGTTCATAGCTTTAATGAGATTTTGAAGTATGGTGTAGACCACATTGATGATATACTGAAAACGACCTCATTTGAAAATTTTGATTTGGAGCAATACTTAAAAGTAAACTTAGAGTTTAATTTTACTGCAGAAAACAGAGCTGGTCTCACAGTTTTTCTCAATAATTATCAGCTTCCAGCAGCCGTAAATAACTGATTATTCTTTGCTTGATTTTCTTTACAAGCATTTCCTAAAATATAGTACTTTTAGAGTCATCAACCAAACTTAACAAATGACACATTCGCGTATTGCAGGTATTGGGCACTATGTCCCTGATAACATATATACAAATGAAGACTTGGCCAAATTTATGGATACATCTGATGAGTGGATTCAGGAAAGAACTGGTATCAAAGAAAGAAGATTCGCAACAAAACATGAAGAGACAACTGCGACCTTAGGTGCCAGAGCATCAAGAATTGCAATTGAACGAGCAGGGACAACTGCTGAAGAAATTGACTTTATTATTTTTGCTACCCTAAGTCCTGATTATTATTTTCCTGGCTCTGGAGTAATACTACAAAGAGAATTAGGAATTACGAAAACAGAGATTGGAGCACTAGATGTTAGAAACCAATGTTCTGGATTTATATACGCTTTGTCTGTAGCTGATCAATTTATCAAATCAGGCATGTACAAAAACATCTTGGTTGTAGGTGCCGAAATGCATTCATCCGGTTTAGAATTTAATACAAGAGGTAGGGGAGTCTCTGTTATTTTTGGTGATGGTGCTGGTGCCGTAGTATTGCAACCCACAGATGAAGCTGGTAAAGGAATTTTAAATTCAGAATTACATTCTGATGGAACAAATGCAGAAATGCTTTCTTTGTTAAGCCCAGGCTCACATGGAGGCTATCATCATGATGATAAAGAACAATTCGGCTTTCCCGATAAAGATCAATTAGGAGAAATTTTTGTCACACAAAAAATTGTTGATGATGGATTTCTTTATCCACACATGGATGGAAAATCTGTATTCAAAAAAGCAGTTGTGAAATTTCCAGAAGTTATAACTTCTTCTTTGGCAGCTGTTGGAAAAACACCTGCTGATATAGATATGTTGATTCCTCATCAAGCTAATCTAAGGATCAGTCAATTTGTCCAAAAGGTACTTAAGCTGAATGATGATCAAGTATTTAATAATATTCAAAAATATGGCAATACTACTGCCGCATCCATTCCTATCGCCTTATCTGAGGCATGGGAACAAGGCAAAATAAAAGACAACGACTTAGTTTGTCTTGCGGCCTTTGGAAGTGGATTTACTTGGGGAAGTGTTGTAATAAGCTGGTAGATGAAAGTTGATATTTTAGCCATAGGAGTACATCCT
>CALHKJ010000270.1 GCA_938033975.1 uncultured Saprospiraceae bacterium
TCTTCATCAAGCCATTTCCATTGTGCTTCTCCCAAGATAGTTCCTTTAGAGTCGCCTTTGAATTTTCCTTTGACACCCACAATAGGATCTCTAAAATATCTTGTGTCTAAAATGAAAACGTCGATATCAATGCCATACTGATTGATTGAAAACCTATCATATATACCTTGTCTATTTCTTCTTGGATGATCTTTGGGAATCTCAAGAAAATCCAACATCAATTGTTGACTTACTTCCTTGGCAGGGAATTCTTTTCCTCCATCATTGACACCATAGTCATGATCATCCCAGGTGCCATTTATTTGAATGTTACTTTTGAATCTACTGTAGCCTGCATTATCATTTAATTTATTGTATTTTGCTTGCAGCACTTCTGGATCTTCCGAGTCGCCATAGATATTGTCTCCTAGCCATAAAAAGATGTCTCCTTTTTCTTGTGTCAAGTCTTGCCAAAGTGGTTGAGCTTGGTCTTCTTTATTGCAGGAGCCAAATAGTATTTTTATGGTTTGATTATCGTCAAGATCTTCGCTCTTGATTACTTCTTGCTTATCATTTTTTTCAAATTGCTTTTTCGCTGTTTTGCAAGCTCCTGCGATTAGGATAAAGGTGAAGCCAAAGATGAGGAAGTTGTTTTTCATTGATTGCATCTTATAAATTGGTTTTAAAGCAGTATCAAGTTATCAATTCTTCTCTTAATATCTTACTGTCTGAATATTTTAGCCATTCGAAAATTGATTTATCACAGAATATCTCGATTTGTAGGTATTCTAGGCCTTGTTTTATTAAATCACATAATATATTCTTTGCTACAATAATTATTATTTTCCACTATAACAAACCTTTCTCTTTGGTAATGAAATCAGGTGAAATTGTTTAACTTAGATTCAATCATTGTTAATTTATCCATTAATTATTGTAAATCAATCGCAGATAAGAAGGGGTAAAATTTAATTACAAAAACCACATTGGAAGATTTAGAAATAATAGAATCCTTACAACACGGGGGAAAGGAAAAGGAGAAGATTGCTCATTTCCTATTTGATCAATATCAAGGATACATCCCAAAAGTGAAAGAAAAGCTTGGGATGAATCAAGCTGATGCTCAAGATGCATATGCTGATGCAATTATAAAGTTGATTCGTCAACTATCTAATGGAGCTTTTGAAGGTAAGAGCAAGCTTTCAAGCTATTTTTATTCCATCTTTTATAATAGCTCGGTTGACGTTTTACGAAAAAAGTCGACCAATAAGATAAAGGAACTGCCTCTTCAAGAGTTTGATCAAAGAGAGCAAGCCTTATGGGATATTGTCGACACAGAAGAAAAGGCCACACATGTAATGTTGGTTATGAACCAGATGGGAGGTTCTTGTAAAAAGATCCTTGTAGATTGGGCATTTTACGGATTCAGTATGGAAGAAATAGCTCAACGGTCATCCTTGAGAAATGCAGAGAGTGCGAGAAGTATGAAATATAAATGCATAAAAAAATTAAGAGATTTATTGTCAGATAAGTTATTTCAATCATGAAGGAAGAAATTTTAAAAAAATATATAGACTTAGCTGATCAATACTTGGATGGAACGATCAGTTCCGAAGGTCTTAGGGAATTGAAATCTGGTATGAAACAAGAACCTTTTTTGAACAAGGTGGTAGAGCAACATCTTCAGATACGAGCCAATATCAGGGTTCAGGGAGAGCAACAATTAAGAGCAAGTCTCATGTCTAGATTTGACCAAAGTGCAAATGAGACAAGCAAATCCAAAACATGGCTAAAGGTTCTTGGAGGTTTGTTGTTGGCAGGAATCATTGCATTAGCTTTTTGGTGGATGCAAAGTGGAGGGCTGGAAAAGAATGATAATCAAAATGAAAATGAAAAGGTGGAACAGGTTCAATTTGTTGCAGAGATAGAGAAACCAAGTTTTGATATTATGAGGGCTGATAATCAAATTGTTCATGAAAAACAATGGAGTCAAGCTGTACAATATTTTCAGAATGATCAATATGAAAAATGTCTGGAGGAAATTGAGAAAATAGAAAATGAGGAATTCTTCCAAAAGTCAATTGGTAAAATAAGTATCCTCAAATCTTACGCACAAATACAAAGCAATAGAAGAGAAGAGGCTTTTAATACATTGAATCAAATTTCAGTAGATAATCCCTACTATGATCAAAGACAGTGGTATCAAGCAGTAAATGCCTTTCAGCTAAAGGATGACAATTTGTGTAGGAAGTACCTAAATGAAATTTTAAGCGTTCCAGATCATTATAAATTAGACGAAGCAAGATCGATGTTAGAAGAAATTAAAGATTAAGGATGAAATCAGCACTTCCAATAATCATTTCCTTTCTTCTTACTTCCAGTCTATTAGGGCAATTTTATATCGAAGGGATCGCAACTGATAGCATTGATAGACTGTATACTTCGCATGATTCATTGTATAGTCAAAATCTAAAGGCTAATCTTGATCTAATGAAGGATTTGGAAACTCATTTTCAAGATCTTTATAGCAAAATTCCATCTGATGAAATTTTTCAGAATTATGTTCACCTTAGTTTATTGAGATTTTATAATCAGTTTGCCGTTGAGGGATTTTCAAGGAAATATGAAGATGAATTTTTTGAAATTGGTAAAAAAATACAAGATAAACTTGGAGAAGATCATTTAAGTTATTCAGAGTTTAATAAGCACAAAGGTTATTACTTAATCAAGGCAAAGAAGGACTTTGACAAAGCAGAAAAAATATTGTTTAATGCTTTAGATCAACAGATTAAAATACTTGGAGAAGATCACCAAGATCTAGCAGAGACATATTCTTTCATAGGGGAATTGTATCGTAAATCATTTAAATTCGAAAAGGGCAAGTCATACTTTCAGAAGTGTTTTGAAATCTTAGAGCCTAAAGGATTGTCTAGCAATTATGTTTATATGGAAGCAGAAGCCTCTTTGGGTAACTTATACTTCTATGAACACAACTATGAAAAAGCCAAGCAAACTTATCAAAATATATATGACAAAATAAAAGCATCTTCTGCAGGGACTGGAAGCTTAGAGGCATTGATGCTTACTAATATTGGGGAGACATGTCGCAGACTTGATCAATTTGCGGAAGCAATCAAATATGGAAACTTATCTAAGAAATTAACAAAAGAAACCTATGGCGTCAACTCAGCCAATATGACTTATGCCTATAGGAACCTTGCAAACAGTTACTACTCAATAGGTGATATTACTCAGGCCCATAAATACCTTGATAGTGCCATTTATATTTTGAAAGCCAATGGCTTAACAAGAAATATTGCAGTGCTGTATATAAGTAAAGGCAATTCTAGTTATAATACAACTTATCGTATTGATAATTTTTTGACTGCACTGAAGTTCTGTCCTGAAGATGCTAAGTGTGGAACCTCTGAAGAGATTGGAATATATACCGGCTTAAGTAGGGCATATTTGAAAAAAGGGAAAACTGATCTTGCAATTAATTATTTAGAAAAGGCTAAAGAAATCGCTAGGAATAATCCAGAAGAAGCAGATGATAAACTTATAAGTACTTATCTATTAATTGCCAAATTGCACAACGAAAATCAAAAATATCAAGAGTCATTGGAGACTCTACTTTTAACAGATTCAATGACAACTCGGATAGCAAAAGGAAAATTAAAAGATGCTTATATTAAAGCCTTGCTAGTTAATCAATATTTAAAATTGGGCAAGGATTTAGATGCGCATGAAAATCTGGAATACGCTAGCAAAATCTTAGATAAATTTCCTGATGAAAGTAACTGGAGAATAGGTGAGTCCAATTTAGAATTTGCTAAATATTATTTGCAGACCAATAACTATGAGAAAGCCTTGACACATGCAGAAAAGGCTGATAGGGTTTTTACGGATTTATATCGAGAGAAAAATGCTAAACTACACAAATCCAAACTTCTGAGAGCGAGAATATTATTTGAGGCCAATAGGAAGGAAAAGTGTAAGAATTTGCTTGAAAAAATCATGGATCAATGTGGAATAGATTTCACAAATCCACAAAGAATAGATGCACAAGATTTTGAGTTATGGGACCAATTTCAATTGTTTATACAAATAATTAAGTTGGAACAGGAATTAAAGAAATTCACCTTGGAAGAGTTGGAAAATCGGATTCAATTTGGAATCAATCTTACTGACAGACTAAGAAATCAATTTTTCTTTGAGTCTTCAGAATTAGAATTTTCTCAGGAAATAGAAAGATTTTTTAATCATTCAATTGAACAATTATGTGGTTTTTTAAATAAGGAAAATGATGAGAGAATTCATTCATTAATCTTTGCTTGCATCGAAAAAAATAAATCGATTAGTTTAAACAGAAGCTATTCTCGTAATATAGCAATGAATTCTGCGGATATACCAAGAGATCTTGTTTCAAAAGAAAAGAAACTGCTTTTTGATTATCAAAAAACATTAGAGAAATATAAACGACTAGAAGGAGAGATTGGCGACAGTACTGCGCAAAAATTAATTGATGAGATGATAGCTTTTGAAGAAGATAAACGCAGATTCTTGGAAAACTTAAAAAGTGAATATCCTAATTATTACAATCAACGATACGAGCATCCCATTAGATCACTATCTGAAACGGAGTATTATCTCAGCTCTAAGCAAGAGTCATTATTGTTGTTGCATGTTGGGGAAAGTGATGTTTATTGCTTTTATCTGGCTCCCGATATCACTAAGTTTTATATTCTCCCTCTAACTAAATTAAAAGAAAAACATCAAAGTCTGATTCAAATTATGGCAAATCATGTTAATGTTAACATTGAAAGTAATTTTCAATCAGACAAGAATGATTTTATTAAGATTTCGCGGGAGTTGCATCAGATTTATTTTGATCAAGTAGACCAGTATCTTAAGAAAATGACAATTGTACCAGACGATTTCATCACTGCCTTTCCGTTTGACATTTTATTAACCGATGAAGTAGGAGAATCAAACAATTACAGTCAGTTGCCGTATCTTTTAAAGAAAACAGCAATTGCATATCAAGGCTCTGCTAGTCAGTTATTTCACGATGAGAAATTTAATATTGAGAGGTCATATGTTGGCTTCGGTCCTTCTTATTCTCCTATTCAATCCAGTGTTCGTAGTGAAGTAGAGTCTAGTCCTCCAGGCTTAACATACAATGTCTCAGAAGTTGAAAGAAGTTTTGAACTTTTTGAAGGTTCTCGATTTATTAATGATGATGCAACAAAAGATGCATTTCTTCTACATGCTAATAATGCTGAAATTCTCCACATGGCAATGCATGCTCAAGTTGACAACGAAGTTCCTTCTGGTTCTTATTTAAGTTTTGCTGTTGATAGTACAGACTTTCTAGGCGGAAGACTTCATGCTTATGAAATCGCACAAATGAATCTTGAAAATGAATTGGTTGTTCTAAGTGCCTGTGAAACAAACAAGTCTATTAATAACGAAGGAGATGGCTTATTGGGTATCGCTCGTGCATTTCAGTTGGCTTCATGTCCTAATATAATTATGAGTAATTGGTTGGTAAATGATAAAAGCGCTAGCCTTATTGTATATGATTGCTTTGAAGGAATAAAAGCTGGTTTGGATACTCCCTCTGCCTTGCGCCAAGCAAAGCTAGATTATATTGAGAAAAGTCCAACCATGAACAATCACCCTGCATTTTGGGCAGGATTCACCTATTATGGTCAGTATGTTGCCTTAGATCAAGCAGGTTCATTTCCAATTAAGTGGCTTGGTTTGGGATCACTAGC
>CALHKJ010000271.1 GCA_938033975.1 uncultured Saprospiraceae bacterium
TATTTTAATGGTGGAGGTCACAAAAACGCAAGTGGTGGTGCACTATATAGCAAACTAGAAACTGTGGTAGAAAAATTCAAAACTGTCCTACCTGAGTTTGTAGAAAAATCAAATTAAAATTACAAAATGATAAAGAATCTAATTGCCTTTGTTTTACTTATAGCTTTAATAAGCTCTTGTGGAGAATCTGGAAGTAAAGAGAAATATGTCAAGGGCTACAAAACAATTGCTCATAAATCCTCTAATGCTCAAAAACCTAATGTCGGAGAATATGTATTCTTCAACTTGGATATTTATGATGACAAAGGTACAGTGATTGACTCATCACCAAGAAATGATGAAATGCCAGTAATGCAAATAGTAGCAGAGGAAGATATTCCAGATAAATCAAATCCCGTAATAGCTATAATGGGTGATATGGCAATTGGCGATAGTCTTTCTCTATACATACCCATTGATTCTATTCCTAATCCTCCTCCTAGCATGATAGGTTCAGAGCATATTGAATATGTCATTGAAATGGTAAAGATTATGACTGAGGAGGAATTTGCAGAAGCGGCAAAAAAAAGACAAGAAGAGCAAGCTGCTAGATTACAAATAGCAATGGCAGAAGCACCAAAAATCCTAGCAGGAATAGAAGTGACACTTAAAGATTATCTGGATGGAAAAAATGTGGGTGAAGTTAAAGAAGGATCAGATGGTCTGAAAATAATAATTGTAGAACCTGGGGAAGGTCCTACAGCGAATGCTGGTCAATATGTTTCTGTAAGTTATGCAGGATACTTAGAAGACCTAAGCAGTTTCGATAACAGCTACAATCGAGGTACACCATATAAACTTGCTTTAGGTCAAGGCTCTGTTATTAAAGGATGGGATGAAGGATTGGTCTATCTGAATGAAGGTGCAAAAGCAATACTTGATATTCCATCTGCTTTAGGTTATGGTGCTGCAGGGAGTCCACCAAGAATTCCAGCTGACTCAAGGCTGTTGTTCTTTGTCGAAATGACAGAAATTAATTAATCTACAACAAAAGAAGACAATATGAACGCAGATCAATTATCTGAACTGCAAAAGCGATTGGTATCCATTAGGGGGTATCTTTGACATTGAAGCTCGCTTTAATAATGTAATGAATAAGGAGGAGCTTGCTGGAGACCCTGGATTTTGGGACAACCCTAGCAAAGCAGAAGAGGTCCTTAAGGAGATAAAGGCCGATAGAAAATGGCTCGATCGATACAACGAGCTTAAAACTCATATTGAAGATCTTGAAGTTCTTTATGAGTTTCAAAAAATGGGTGAAGCAACTGAGCAGGAGGTTGAGAAAAAATACAATATAATAGTAACTCTCATAGAGGAGATTGAATTCAAATCTACCCTAGACCAACCAGAAGATAAGTTATCATGTATTATCGAAATTAATGCAGGTGCTGGAGGAACAGAGGCCTGTGATTGGGCGGAGATGCTTCACAGAATGTATTTAATGTATGGAGAAAAAAATGGCTTTAAAGTAAAGGAGTTAAACAGAGTTCATGGAGATGTTGCTGGTGTAAGAAGTGTAGAATTAGAAATTGATGGAGATAGTGCCTATGGTTTTCTAAAGTCAGAAAATGGTGTGCATAGATTGGTAAGAGTTAGTCCTTTTAACTCTCAAGGTAAAAGGATGACTTCTTTTGCATCTGTATTTGTTCACCCTATGGTTGATTCTACTATAGAAATTGAGGTAAATCCAGCTGACATAGAGTGGGATACCTTCAGAGCGAGTGGCGCAGGTGGGCAACACGTAAATAAAACGGAGTCTGCGGTTAGGGTTAGACATCTTCCATCTGGCATTGCTGTAGAGTGTCAAGAAGAAAGATCACAGCATATGAATCGTGAGAAAGCACTCACTATGCTGAAGTCACGTCTGTATACTTTGGAACTCGAAAAACAGATGAAAGAAAAATCGGCTGTTGAGAATACGAAAATGAAAAATGAATGGGGATCTCAAATTAGATCTTATGTTTTGGATGATAGACGTGTAAAAGATCACCGTACCAATTATGAAACCCGGAACCCTGATGACGTATTAAATGGCAATCTCACCCCTTTTATCAAGGCGTTTTTACTGTGGAATCCTTAATATTTGTTAGCAAGACAAAGGATATATGGTAATTGTTTTTTAATTAAAAGTCAAAATCAAGGCAAATATTTCCCCACTGGGAGCAATTAAAGGCAATAATTCTGTATATTTAGTAGAATAGAGTATATAGTTAATTTCTTCTCTATTTTTAAATATACAATCAACTTGAATAAGGGGTCTAAATATTTCCTAACAGGGTTTATCATTGGAGGGATTCTAGCAATGATAACAATGGTTTCCATTCTAAAAATCGAAAGCTTTTTTGGAAACTCAATATCTGTTTGGTCTTCGACAATAGGAGTAATTTGCTTATCTATAATTTTGGGATTGGTCTATGGTACAGTAAGAGTTTCTAAAAATAAATATTTGATTGATATGAAAAGACTGGTTATTATAGCCAGCTTTTTTGTGTTGATTTTTCCAATAATATCTCCTTCAGCAATAAGCTTGTTTATTGATGTTCCCTTAGGTGTTGGAGCAGCACTATCCTTAGCAACAATATTAGCACCCATCCTATTTTGTTTATCATCCACGATACCACTAATGGTAAATATTTTGGGTATGCATCAAACTGTAAATGAAGGAACCATATCCGCTTTCTTATTATCATCAATTTTGAGTGGAGCACTTGTTTTTAGTTATCTAACTGTATTTATTTTACTACCAAAACTTGGTATATCAATGAGTGTTTTCTTAGCATTGGCAATGCTCTTTTTGGTATATGTGCTTTTAATAGTTGATTATAATATCAGAAACCTTGGACCTGTTGCTTTGCTAGGATTTTGCTTTGTTTTTTTTGGATTTATTTTAGAAAAAGAGAATCGAGATAATAAGATCATATATGAATCGGATGGTCTTCTTGGCAATATAAAAGTTGTTGATCAGTCTGCCGAAATATTTGGACAATCTGAAGAAGTAGGAAGAGCTTTATTTGTTGACAATTCGCTACAGAATTTTATTGATCACTCAGGTAATAGTATGTGGCATTGGTCTCACTTATTACCTACAATTATAGGCACCAAACCTCAAGGTTCTAAGACCTTACTTTTTGGTCTTGGTGCAGGTAGTCTGTATAATCAAATCAAGTCTTTGAATCATGATATAGATGTAGTAGAAAAGGATCAAAGAATTTGGAATCTAGCGAAAGAATATTTCAACTTTCCTATGGATGAGGATGTGATCATTGCAGATGCAAGGCAATACCTTAATACTTGTAAAGAAAGATACGACGTTATTTGCTTTGATTTGTTTGAAGGTGATTCTCCGCCTAATAATCTGTACACAAGGGAAGGTATACAGCAAGCAGCTACAAGCTTAAAACCGGATGGAATTATTGTTATAAATTATTTTGGTTTCCTTGAAGGAGACAAAGGCTACGCTGCTAGGAGTATTATAAAAACAATTGTGGATTTAGGTTTAAAGATTAACGTTATTCCAACTGTTGGTTCTGAAGATAGTAGGAATCTGATGCTCGTAATTTCAAATGATATTTATGTAAACTATAATCAAAGTTTTTTTTATGATCCCGCTAAGAAGCCTTTTAAGGCTTGGGCCAAATTATTGCATCCTATTGAAAGTATTGATTTAAATAGTGCAACAATAATTACTGACGAAAATGCCAGCATGAAATTATTTTCGAGCTTGCCTTCTGAAGCATGGCGCAAAGCTTATAATGAAATCTTTGCAACTGATTTTTTAAAATGAACTCAATTTAAGATGAATAATTAGAGATAAACACCAAATTATGACAGCTATTAAACTTAACAAAATTGTCATAACCCTAATACTCCACTCAGTTTTTTATTCTATTTGCTTTTCTATGGGAGGTCCACCCGGTGGTACTAATCCTACAGGTGATTGTGGGCAAGAAAATATAATGGCAACTATTTCTGATATTGTTGGAGGTACTGCGGTAGTTTCCACCACCAGTGGAAGTCTTGAATCTGGTGGTATTTTAGAAATAGATGCAGATGGCTGTGGTCCTGTCTCATTTACTTTAAATTATTGTTTTACTTGGAATCAAGGTGCTGGTTTAAATTGGGTTCATGGTGTATCCTTTGAGCAAACCTCTGGGAGTTGGAATACAACCGCTTTAAATGAACCGCCAGGTTGGATTGAGTTTGGAGGTTGTAGCAATGTTTGTGGTACTAACGGGTCAGGTGTAGATGGCTTTTATTATGATGGGACTGATCTAAGTAGCGTCTGGTGTGAGGATATATCAACTACAACACAAGGAGGTGGTCCACCTTGCACTATAACTTGGACTAACACATGTCCTGACTGTCTATGTGAGGATCAATTTTCGCCTGATTGTGGTGGGTTTGATCTTTCTGCAACTGGAACTTTCTACTATGGACAATTTAGTGGCCTTTCGGCAAATGACGGTGATCCTTGCAATAACTGGGGTGATCCAAATACTAGTTTTTGTTTTGATTGGACAATGGAATATTGCCCTCCTGCAAGTGGTGATCCCGAAGCCGCTGAGTTTTCTATTACTGTTTTTGAAGACGGAGCGACTGGTGCTTGGTGCCTTGATGGCGAATGTGCTCTTCAAAATTTAATCAGCTTTCAGATCAATGGAGCTTGTCCAATAGATGCTTCTTTTGATGATATACCTGATGATTTTTGTAATGCAGTAGATTTTGATTTAAACAACCTTAGTGCAGGAGGAACATGGACAGGAGGAACTGTTGTGACGCCTGGTGATGCGAATACAAGTTTTAGTTATTGCGATAATATTGGAAATACATCCATTACACACGAAGTAGATGGAGGAGGATGTTCTGGCGGTACAGATACTGCATCAGATAATTTTATAGTTTATACACCTGAGATATCTAACAGTAGTGCTACAAATGGATCTGATTGTGGTTCTTTTGATCCAGGTTTACAGGTAACAGTGGATATTGCAGAATTGAATGGTGGGAATACTGATTGGGAGGCAAATGGTGGAACAGGAACACTTTCTTGGTCGGGAACTGGTTCTGATGGAAATAACTATACTTATAATCCAGGAGACATATTAAGTAATTCTTCCTGCGATCCAATCACAATTTCTTTTGTTCCAACCTACGATACAGGTTGTGCCAGTTGTATAGATGTAGGACCTCCTGTAGATGTAGAAGTCTACCCTATTCTTCAAGAAATTGTAACTAATAATCCCGCTGTTTGCGGAGTAGCAACTCTTGAAATTATTAATAGTGTTTCTGGCACCCTGTGTACAAGTTTTTCTGTCCAATGCTTAAATTCAGGAGATACAGAAAATCAACCTTATGGCGCAACTTTCTTTGCAGGAACAAACTGCGAGCAGAGTTTTTCTGGCACACTAGAATGTAGTTGCATCCTATGTCAGGCTAATGCAGGTACAGTTGCCAATATTACACCTGATTGCCCAGGTCAAGTAGTTTCCGTTGGAACAAATAGTGATGCCAATACCGACCCAGGTTATGAAACAATAATGCTTGTAGTTGATCCCTTAGGAGAAGTTGTTTCTACTGGAAGTGATCCTTTTAATTGGACTATTCTTGGATGTGATTCATATTCATTCTATTCGTTTAATTATGACACAACAGATCCATCTGTCGTGATTCCTGGAATTGGAGATGATCCAACCATAGTAAGCTGTGATCCTCTTGGTAATCCATGTTGTGAACTTTCTGCTCCTCTAACAGTTTCATTCACTGAAACAGAGGCACCAATATTTCCAGTCGAAGACGATGTGACTGTAAGCTGCATATCAGATATTCCAGTTAGCTTTGATTTAGCTTGGACAGATAACTGCGATGGAACAGGAAGTGTTGGGTATACAGAAAGTGGTGGACCTATTGATTTATGCACCGGTGGGTCTGTTAGCTATACATGGACTTACACTGACGCTTGTGGTAATGTAGGAACTGAATCTAAAATGTTTACAATTTTAGCACCAGTAGAAACAGCTTGTACAGGTACAGATCCTTGCTTTGAAAATTATATGGAAATCCTTGATTGTGAAGGAAATGTATGTCAAACTTGTACTGGGACTCCTATCACACCACCAACATGCGATCCAACAGTTGTATGTGATGGATCTGGTAATTTGTCTCATGAAGAATATGATGCAACAATATGTGATTGTATTGTTGTCCCAGATACTGCTCCAACATGTGATCCAACGGTAGTATGTGATGGTTCTGGCAATTTGTTTCACGAAGAATTTGATGCTACGATCTGTGATTGTATTCAGGTTCCAGATACAGCGCCAACTTGCGATCCAACAGTAGTATGTGATGGTTCTGGCAATTTATCTCACGAAGAATATGATGCAACGATTTGTGATTGTGTTGTCGTCCCAGATACAGCGCCAACTTGCGATCCAACAGTAGTTTGTGACGGATCTGGTAATTTGTTTCACGAAGAATTTGATGTAACTATCTGCGATTGTATTCAGGTTCCAGATACAGCGCCAACTTGCGATCCAACAGTAGTATGTGATGGCTCGGGTAATCTATCTCATGAGGAATATGATGCAACAATATGTGATTGTATTGTTGTTCCTGATGTAGTACCAAGCTGTGATCCAACAGTAGTATGTGACGGCTCTGGTAATTTATCACATGAAGAATATGATGCAACAATCTGTGATTGTGTAGTCGTCTCAGATACTGCCCCTACTTGTGATCCGACAGTAGTATGTGATGGATCTGGTAATTTGTTCCACGAGGAATATGATGCAACAATCTGTGATTGTGTTCAGGTTCCTGATACAGCACCTACTTGCGATCCAACAGTATTATGTGATGGCTCGGGTAATCTATCTCATGAGGAATATGATGCAACAATCTGTGATTGTGTTATTGTTCCTGATGTAGCACCAAGCTGTGATCCAACAGTGGTATGTGACGGCTCTGGTAATTTATCCCATGAAGAATATGATGCAACAATCTGTGATTGTGTAGTCGTCCCAGATACTGCCCCTACTTGTGATCCGACAGTGGTATGTGATGGATCTGGTAATTTGTTCCACGAGGAATATGATGCAA
>CALHKJ010000272.1 GCA_938033975.1 uncultured Saprospiraceae bacterium
CTGATCGCATAGTTGTTGTACCTACTGCACAGATTCTTTTTCTAGACTCTTTTGCATCATTTACAATCTCTGCACATTGATCAGATATACTAAAATATTCTGCATCCATTTTATGCTTAGACAAATCTTCTACTTCGATATCTCTAAATGTTCCTAATCCTATATGAAGTGTTACCTCACCAAAATTTATTCCTTTGATTTCAAGCATTTTCATCAACTTCTTACTGAAGTGAAGGCCTGCAGTTGGTGCGGCAATTGCTCCAGGCACCTTTGCATAAATCGTCTGGTATCTTTCTGTATCAATTGGTTCAGGTTCTCTATTCAAATATTTTGGAATAGGAGTCTGGCCTAGTGATCTTAAAAGCTCAGTAAGTTCATCATCAGTACCATCATAGAAAAATCTGATGGTTCTTCCTCTACTTGTTGTGTTGTCAATCACCTCAGCAACTAAAACTTCTTCACCATCACTATTATTGAAGTAAAGCTTGTTGCCTACTCTAATCTTTCTAGCCGGATCCACAAGTACATCCCAAAGCTTTGCTTCTTTGTTTAATTCTCTCAAGAGGAAAACCTCAATATTTGCCTCAGTTTTTTCTTTTTTACCAAACAACCTTGCAGGAAATACCTGAGTATTGTTGAATATAAAGGCGTCTTTATCATCAAAGTAATCAATTACATCTTTGAATACCTTGTGTTCAATTTTGCCACTATCCTTATGTACGACCATAAGTCTAGCTTCATCTCTTTCTTTAGAAGGATATTGAGCGATTAATTTTTCAGGTAGTTCGAAATTAAATTGGGATAATTTAGTCCTCATATGTCTTATTTATTTGGCCTTTTTGGCCCATTTGAGCGGCAAAAATAAAAAACTATATGGTCTTATTGGTATAACCATGCATATATGATAGATCAATTTTCTTTTAATATCTAAGTTTTTTGAAGTCTAAAATGTAAGTTTTATCTAAAAATATTTTCTTTGGTGCTCTTAAGTGGTAGATTGTAATCAATGATTATCTTCAAATTACTTCTTGAAAGTTTCCGTCAAGCGTTCCAAGCGCTGCGATCCAACAAGCTCAGAACTATTCTTTCTTTGTTGGGAATTATGATAGGGATATATTCAATAATCATTGTCAAATCAGCTGTTGATTCTTTTCAGGATTCAATAATGAATGGCTTTTCTGAATTGGGTTCGGACGTAATTTATTTGGATAAATACCCATGGGACGAAGAAGATCGAAATGGATGGTGGAAATATGCAAAGAGACCAGAGCCCAGCCTTGATGATTATTCAACCATAAACAAAAAAGCAAAACTTGCTGAAGCTGCTTCTTTTACAATTTTTATGGGAGGTAAGACTATCAAATATAAGTCTTCAAATGTCGGAAATGCCTTTATAATGGGCGTTTCGGAAGAATATGAGCAGATTTCATCACTTCAATTTGAAAAGGGTAGATTCTTTTCCAATCTCGAAGATGCGAACGCAAGAGATGTTGTCATACTTGGTTCAGCGATTTCCAAAGCACTTTTTCCTAGAGAAGAAGCATTAGGAAAACCAGTCAAATTAATGGGTAAAAAGTATAGGGTGATTGGCGTATTGAAAGAAGAAGGGGAAAGTATGTTCAATATGATCAATCTTGATGAAGCAATCATGCTAAGTTTGAACAATATTAGAAGATTAGTGCCCATTCAAAATAATAATTCAATAGGTAGAATGCTTCAAGTGAAAGCTAAATCTGGCATAAGCCTAGAGGAAGTAAAGTCTGAAATAGCTGGAATCATTCGGTCCAAAAGAAAATTGAAGCCTAGAGAAGAGGATAATTTCTCTCTCAATGAAATATCTATGTTGAGCCGGATGCTTGAAAGTATTTTTGGGGTTGTCAATATTGCAGGTTATTTCATTGGATTTTTTGCCCTTGTAGTAGGTATGTTTAGCGTAGCCAACATCATGTTTGTTAGTGTGAAAGAGAGAACAAGCCTAATTGGTGTAAAGAAAGCTTTAGGGGCCAAACAGTATATAATCTTAACAGAATTCCTGATCGAGGCCATCATTTTATGCTTAATCGGTGGCTTAGTAGGAATTATTTTCGTGTTTCTTACCCTTAAGGTGATTTCTGCAGTAGCTCCATTGGAGCTTTATTTGAGCCTTACAAATTTAATGATAGGGTTGATTTGCTCAATAGTGGTAGGCCTTTTAGCCGGAATCATACCAGCTATTATTGCATCTGGACTTGATCCAGTAGTGGCAATTAGGAGCTGATTGCTATTTTATTCGATAAATCTTCTGGAAGAGTTGATTTTGTTTGATTTTTTGGCAAATAAGAATATCTTTGCAGCCTCGAATTACGAATCATAATATCTCAAGAAGCATGGACGTTATCAAATTTATCGAAGAGCAGACAGCACAAGGCCACGATCACCCGGATTTTAGACCAGGAGACAATGTTGCTGTATCATATAGAATTGTAGAAGGAGAAAAAGTGCGTACGCAGGTTTTCAAAGGAGATGTGATTCAAATGAAAGGACATGGCGCAACTAAAACTTTTACCGTTAGAAAAATGTCTAGTGGAGTAGGAGTAGAAAGAATCTTTCCATTTGCCAGTCCAAACGTAGCTGAAATCAAAGTTCTAAAAAGAGGTAAGGTTAGAAGAGCAAAGCTTTATTACCTAAGAGAACTTACTGGTAAGAAAGCTAAGATCAAAGAAAGAACTTACAAAAAGTAATTTCCACTTCTAGTATTGTCATCATTTACTCCATGACTGTTATTGTCGTGGTTATTAAGTAGTCGTGCTGATTGATCCAAAAATCATCTGGCGCTAGCTTTTTAAGTTTGACTTCTTGCCATTCGCTTGTACAGTTCAATCTCATTGTCTCTCCTAATTTTCCTATTTCAATGGGCATAGAAAAATTCTCAACAGGTGAGTTCCATTTGTACTTTACACACAGATTTTTTCCTTTTGGTAAAAGTTGATATTCCAATTCTGGTAATGGTCCATGGCCAAGATACTGCTGAAAGAATTTTGTATAATCTTCATTACAATAATTGTTGATGAATTGGATAATATCCTTTGTATCTACAACTGATAATTTGTGTTCCTCATAGACTGCACGAAGAAGATCAAACCATGCCTCATCATCATTCATCACGGACCTTAGGGTGTGCAATAAATAACTCCCTTTATAGTAATGATCAGAGCCACCAAACTCTTCGAAATTTACATTTTTTGGACCTTGCACCGGTTGCATGTTTTGTAAAAATCTACGTTGTAGGGCCAAATATCTATTGACCGCTTCTCTTCCAAAATGATATTCAACATACAAAGCTTCCATATAAGTTGTGAAGCCTTCATGGATCCACATATCTGCATGATCTTTTACAGATATTGAATTTCCCCAATATTCATGGCCGGTTTCATGAACAATGATATAATCCCAGTTCATGTCTTTGGGAATCATTGATCCTAAATATCCACGCTTGTATTGGTTGCCGTAAGCAATCCCACTTTGATGCTCCATACCGAGATAAGGTGTTTCTATAAGAGCAAAGCCATCATTCCAAAATGGGTAAGGGCCGAAGTAATGTTCGAAAGATTCTAAAACACCATCCACTTGTTTGAAATGCTCTTTTGCTTTCTTTAAATTATAACGAAGGACATAATAATCACAGGCCAATTCTCCTTCAGTTGGAGAAGTATAACTATCAGAAAAATGCTGATAGTCGCCAACATTTATACTGACATTATAATTATTAATCGGATAGCCAACATTCCACTCATAAGTAGACCTTCCTTCAAGAGTTGTAGTGTTGATTAAATTTCCATTTGATACTGCCATCAATTCTTCTGGAACTGTGATTGAAATTTTCATACTATCTGGCTCATCAGATAAATGGTCTTTGTTTGGCCACCATAGACTGGCTCCTGTGCCTTCGCATGCGACTCCAATCCAAGGGTTTTTATTTTTATCTTTTGTCCAGACAAAGCCTCCATCCCAAGGCGGTGATTTTGCTATAATAGGTTGACCATTGTATTTAATTTTCATGGTATACTGATTCCCTATCTCCAAATCAGGAAGTACGACAAAGACCGCGTCAAATTTACGGAAGTATGAACAGGATGACCCATCAATTGTTATTTCTTCAAGTTCCATATTTTCAAAAAGGTCGACTTGAAGTGATTTTGAATTTTCCAAATATTCAAATCGAATATCATTTTGGCCACTAATAGATTTATTGTCTATGTCCAAATCAATTTTCAGATCGTAATGTTTGACGTCAAAGCAGTTTCTTTCCAATCTAAGTGCCCCACGAATTGAGTCCGCTTCTGTAAACTCCATCCCGTCATAATAGTCAATATTGATGGTCTCTTGAGCAGAAACAAGGTGACAAAGGAAGATTAAAAGAAAGAAAAATATTCTTGTTGGCATGTTTTGCGTTCTTAACTACGTTAATTTGTAATATTGATTGCCCTATTTGTTGACAATAAATTTCAAACTAAAAATACAATTGTATTTCTTTGGGTACTAATAAAAACGAAAGTCTATGCATCATAAGTATATATTAGCTTTTATCACTGTACTACTATTCACGGCCTGTGGAGGTGATGCACCTGTCAAACCCTTGCCTGAAATTGCAAAATTGGAAGATGGCAGGTATAATGTGGTTACTGCAAAGAGAAATGGAAAAGCTACTGGTACTTTGGATAAGGCCTATTATATTATAAAAGGGGATAGTGCTTTTACTAATTTGACAAAAACGCTCGATTCAACAGCAACCAAGTTTGCCTACAAAAAGAATAAAATCACACATACTGACCCCAATGCCTTAAATTTTGTAGTCTCCAAAATGACAAGCGACTCTTTAATACTAAATACAGAACTACAAGGATTTACTTTTGAAATATCTTTCGAGAAAGTTGTGTCCAACGATAATGAATAATCGAATATATAAAGTTCTATTTTTTTGTCTTCTTTCTTTTCGAATCTTCGCAATAGATTTGAGCTTAACTCATTGCACTTTTAATTCTGAGCAAGGAAGTTATGTGGAGATTTATATACGCGTTTCCGCAAATTCGGTTGAATGCACAATGAAGGAAGATTCTCTTTTGCAAGCAAATGTCTTGGCTTTGATATTACTCAAAAAAGATGATGAAATAATCAATGCCGATAAATTTACAATCTCCAGTCCTTTGACCAAGCAAAGAAAAGATTTTTGGAGTAGTCGGAGATATAAAATTGAACCGGGAGAGTACAAGTTGGAATACACTTTTTCCGATGCATCAAATGCAGAAAATTCCATCAATGAACAGCGTTTGATTAAGCTTGATTCTAAGTTGCCGAATGGACTTTCTTCTTCAGGTATTTTGTTGATGGCTAGCGTAGCACAGGATGCTAGTTTACCTTTCGGTAAATATGGTTACAATTATGAACCACTAGCTTATGAAATCGTAACACCTAGTTCAGATAAACTGATTTTTAATTGGGAAATATATGGCTTGGATCAAATAGAGGAGGACCTTTATTTGTCTTATACGATTTATGATGGTTATAGTGGAAGCTTTGGAAAAAAGCTACTACAAAAACATAGTAAACTTAAAAAGGAACCTACAGAAGTTATCTTGAAAGATATACCTATCATAGATTTAAATTCAGGAAAGTATCATTTAACCTTGGAGGTGTATAATAAGGAACTAAAGCAACTTCACTACAAGGAGAAAAATTTTGCGATGGTTCAACCTGTTTCTGATATAAGAAACGTGGCGACTTTTGATAAAGAATTTGAGAACTCATTTGTCGGCATAATGACCGAGAAGGAAGTTGAATATAGTCTGCGGGCTTTGCAATCTCAACTACCTGGAGATATGATTGAAACCTTGAATAATATATTGGCAACAGGTGAGTTGGAAACAAAGAAATACTTCTTGTATTCTTATTGGCAAGGTTTATCGCCTGATCAACCTGGTGAAGCTTATAAAGCCTACATGAAAGTCATCCGGGCCGTTGATGAGGAGTTTGGCTCACATCTAGGATTTGGTTTTGAAACTGATCGAGGATATATCTTTATGAAGTATGGTAGACCAAATGACATTATTGATGTGATTGATGAGGTCAATGCGCCACCATATTCCATTTGGGTTTATCTAGATTTTCCTCAGACCCAACAATCCAATGTCAAGTTCTTGTTCTATAATCCATCGCTTTCTGGTGATGATTTTGTCCTTTTACATTCTAATTGTACCAGTGAGATCCAGAATAAACAATGGGAACAAGTCCTATATAGCGGGGCTTACAGTGAGCGACTTGGTAATCCCATTGATGGCCAGGGAATGGAAGCTAATTTTAACAGGAAAGCAGCAAGATACTTTAGCGACAATTAGGACAATTTCTGATAAAGATTTTTAATTTTGTGGCACTTTTGAAGCCAGAAAGCCCAATCTTGGGCGGCATTATACATGCGAGCATAAACCAGAATCTATTGAATACAATCAAGTCATTCTTATCAATTTTTATTTTTGGAATTTTAACACTGTCTGTTACAGCTCAAACTGGTCTCATTCGTGGTCATGCATATGATGAAGAATCTGGTGAACCCATAGATTTTGGGAATGTCGTTCTACAAGGAACAACCATAGGAACGAATACAGATATAGATGGATTTTTTACCTTGACAAAGGTGCCTGTCGGTACTTACATTCTTGAAGTTAGCTTTATTGGTTACGAAAGTGTTACTAAAGAAGTGAATGTCAAAGAAGGAGGCGTAGTCTATGAAAAATTTATGCTTAATTCTGGCGGCGTCCAGTTGCAAGCAGTTGATATTTCTGCAAGAAGAGAACAAGCCAGATCGGAGGTCCAAATTTCCAAATTGCAAGTCACACAAAAGCAAATAAAAGCCTTGCCTTCAACAGGTGGTGATGCGGATATCTTACAATATTTACAAGTTCTCCCAGGAGTAATAACAACGGGTGATCAAGGTGGTCAGATTTTTATTAGAGGAGGGTCTCCTATACAGAATAAGATCATGCTAGATGGCATGACCATTTACAATCCATTTCACTCTGTTGGATTCTACTCAATTTTCGAAACAGAATTAATTAAGAAAGTTGATGTCTTGACAGGTGGATTTAATGCTGAGCATGGAGGTAGAATTTCTGCAGTTGTAGATATCAGCACTAGAGAAGGAAACATGAAGCGATTGGCAGGACAAGTATCTGCAAGTCCATTTATGGTAAAGGCCTTGGTTGAGGGACCTATCATTAAACTTGATGAAAATAAAGGTGGCGCTTCATTTGTTTTGACTGGGAAAAGATCTATTATCGATCAGACTTCGCAAACTTTGTACGCCAATGCAGCATTAAGTGATACCGTGGGACTACCTTTTTTCTTTAATGATTTATATGCTAAGCTTTCATTTGCCAGCAATAATGGATCGAGATTTAATCTCTTTGGATTTAATTACACAGATGATTATAAGGATCCTGCCATTGCGGATATTGGATGGCAAACTTCAGGCGGTGGTATGAACTTTAATATTTTGCCAGGCAGTAGTTCTTTAATCGTAAATGGAATAGCAGGGTACTCGGACTATCGAAGTGAAATTAGAGAAGCGGATGAAAATCCAAGAAGCAGTCAAATACGAGAATTTTTCTTGGGATTGGATTTTAGCATCTTTCAAAATGACTACGAATTAAAGTATGGGGTTGAGATTAAAAATATATTTACTGATTTCAATTTTACAAACCAGTTTGGTGTTAATCTAGAACAATTTCAAAGTACGACGGAGTTGTCTGCCTTTGTTAAATTTAGACAGGCGTGGGATAAGTTGGTTATTGAGCCAAGCCTGAGATTGCAATATTATGCCTCATTACCTGAGGGTTCTATTGAGCCAAGATTTGGATTGAAATATAATATATCAGATTTCTTAAGATTTAAAATGGCCGGAGGGATCTACAGCCAAAACTTGATCAGCTCTTCTAATGAAAGAGATGTAGTAAATCTATTTACTGGTTTTCTATCTGGTCCGGATGAGAGATTTAATGATTTGAATGGAGATCCTACTACTTCTAAATTGCAAAAATCACAGCATTTGATAGCTGGTTTTGAAGCTGATCTGTTCAAAAATTTTCAAGTCAATTTGGAAGGTTATGTGAAAAACTATCCACAACTAATTATCGTCAATAGAAATAAAGTTGATCCTGAAGATCCTGATTATGCCACAGAAACGGGTATAGCTTATGGAGGTGATATTTCGGTTAAATACCAAACTCCAAGCTGGTACATCTGGACAACATATTCTCTAGGATTTGTCAATAGAAATGATGGCGAGCAAATTTACAGAACCGTATTTGATAGAAGACACAATATCAATTTATTAGCTAGCTACAACTTTGGTCCGAAAAAAGATTGGCAGGTAAGTGCTAGGTACAATTTTGGTACAGGTTTTCCTTTTACTCAGACTCAAGCGTTTTATAACTACCAACCATTTTTGGAAGGATCTTCTACACCTTATCAGACCAATAATGCCGATGCAGTTGGGATTATTTATTCTGATACAAGAAACGGTGGGCAATTGCCAAATTATCATCGAGTTGATTTGTCAGCACAAAAGACCATAGAATTTTCAAAGAATTTGAATATGGAGGTGGTAGCTAGTATCACAAATGCCACAGATAGAAACAATATTTTCTACTTCGATCGAGTTCGATATGAAAGAGTTGATCAATTACCACTTCTTCCTAGTATTGGTATTAAATTTAATTTTTAAACGATAACATGAAAAATATATTTGCTTTAGCATTTTTTCTGCTTTTACTGACCTCTTCATGCAAAGATCCTTGTAAGGATATCAATTGTAATAATGGTATATGCCTAGAAGGAACATGTCTATGTGATGATGGATATGAAGGTATAAATTGTGATCAGTTAGAAAGACAAAAGTTTATTGGCTCTTGGACTGGGCCTTTGAATTGTGGAATATTAGGTGAAAATGAGGCTACCATTATTGTTTCTCCAAACCCAAGTTCTGATCAAGAACTATTGTTTTCATTGGATACTGACTTAACAAATTTGGAAGCATTAAGTGGTACTGTCTCCGGGGATATTTTCTTCATTTCTCCTTCTATGCAAACTATCGAAGTGCCAATGCTTGGCGAAACTGAAGCAACATTAAGTGGCGATGGCACTTTAAATGAAGATGGTACAGTCACTACTAAGATAAATATTGTCACCCTGATTGGAGCCTTAGAATGTACAGGTACCTTGGTAAAGCAATAAACGATAAAATTGAGATTAACAAAGCCTGATAATTGTCAGGCTTTTTTTTTGCATAAACACAAAAAGGATAAGAAAAGCTGACATTTATAAGCTAAATAATTACATTTGCAGCCAATAATAAGACGATGAGTAATAATCTAACATTAGCAGAAAACGACAAGTTGAAAAAAGCCATAGCGCTGATTACAGTATTAATATCTGGAGCAGATAGTAACATTGAAAGAGAGGAACTTACTTGGGCCAAAAAGATAGCTGGCGTGAGAGAATACGGTCCTCCGAGCAAGCTTCATGGATATTACCAAGAGGTTGGGGTGGACTATGAAGAAACAGTTAATAGTTTGATTGATACCTTACCTTCTGATACCGCAGAGCGCACAGCAGAAATAACTGAAAGACTAGCAGAATTAAATCCAATTTTAGCCAAACTTGATAACCCAACTGCACATGCTTATTATAAGAGTTTTACAAGTTTTGCGGAACATGTCGCTAAAGCCACTGGTGGATTTATGGGTTTTTTCAGCGTAAGCAGCGAAGAAAAAAGTCTGATGCATCTTCCAATGATTGATGTCATCGAATTGGATGAATCAGCAGAAGAAGAATAAAGCTTATCATATCTAATAATTTGGTAACTTCAAGAAGTAAACATCTCTACTTTCTATGAAGTATTTCATAATTTATTTTCTTGCAATAATCAGCACATTTAGCTTTGCTCAGCAAGGAGTGAAGGGTAAGGTGATAGATGCTAGCACAGGTGAGGCATTGATTGCAGCTGGAATTCTTATAGATGAAACTGGCACATTTACGGAAGTAGATGGAAGCTATACCCTAATATTAACACCGGGTACTCACTCCATCACTGTAGGTTATATTGGCTACGAAGAATTGGTCAAACAAATCTCCGTGAAAGAAGGTTTGTTTACAACTGTCGATTTCGAACTAAAACAATCTCAGTTGTTACTAGAGACTGCCACCATAACCGGTTCAAAATATGAAAGATCACTTGCTGAAGCACCTGTCTCAATTTCCGTTTTAAGTACAGAATTAATCAGTGCCAATAATACAACTAGCATTGATAAGATGATTGATAAGGTGCCAGGAGTGCAAATGATTGATGGTCAAGCGAACATCCGTGGCGGATCAGGTTTTTCTTATGGAGCAGGAAGTCGAGTCATGCTTTTGGTAGATGAGGTTCCCGGCCTGCAAGTGGATGGAGGATTAGCAAATTGGGGAGATATACCTGTAGAAAATATAAGTCAGGTAGAAGTGATAAAAGGAGCATCAAGTGTCCTTTATGGTTCTGCTGCAATGAACGGAATCATCCATGTCCGAACAGGCTACGCAGGTTCTGAGCCAGTTACCAAATTGAATGTTTCTTATAACACTGTTTCTAGTCCATCAGATACCAGGAAGCAATGGTGGGTGAGCTCTCCAAATGATCTGATTTTTTCAGGTGTCCACAAACAAAAATTCGGTAAGCTTGATTTGGTGGTGAATGGTTTCTTTAACGATGAGTCAAAAATATACGCTCAGGATCAAACTATAATTGGTGGAGATGATGAGGCTATGTTTTCTAAAAAAGCAAGAGGTGGGGTTAAGTTGAGATACAGGATTTCTGATCGATTTAACATTGGTGTAAATACAAATTATACAAGACTTGAATCCAATACACCTTTTCTTTGGCTTAATCCTGCGAGTGGAGCATATAAAACTTTTTCAGGTGCTTTTACAGAAGGAATTCGAAATAGATTTTACATAGATCCTTTCTTAAAATACTATGATAGTAAAGGAGGCAAGCATCAATTGTTGACTCGAACTTACTACATTAACAATGAGCAAAATAACAATCAATCCAATAAGTCTCTCAGTGAATTTATAGAATATCAATACCAAAAAGATATACGCGAACTTGGTTTGTTGGCAACAGCAGGAGTCAGCACTCAAATTGCAAATTCGGATTCTGATCTTTTTGGAGATACAACTTTTTTCTCAAGAAATATTGCTGCCTATGCGCAAATTGAGAAGGACTTTGTTCAAGACTTGCATGTTTTATTTGGAGTGAGACTCGAAAACAATGTGCAGGTCAGTCCTGAAGAATTTATGGGGGTAATTATTCCTGATGGAAAAGATAT
>CALHKJ010000273.1 GCA_938033975.1 uncultured Saprospiraceae bacterium
TCTTCCTCAGAGCTAGAAGCTTCTTTAGTTGCTTCTGCTACTTCTTCCTTCACTTCTGCTACTGGAGCTGCCGCTTCTGGTTCAGCTGCTGGAGTTTCTGCTTCTGCAACTGGTTCTGTAGCTTCTGCTGCAGGTGCTTCTGCCTCTGCAACTGGTTCAGTAGCTTCTGCTGCAGGTGCTTCTGCTGCTGGAGCCTCCGCCTCATCAGCTGTAAATGCTGCAGCTGTAGCTTCATCCACTTTTTTAGAAACTTTAGGCTTAATTTCACCTGAAACTTGTTTCCAAAAGTTTTCTCTTTCTAATTTAGTCTGCTCTCTTCTAGCATCAATTTTCGATTCCTTAGCAGAAATCCACTCAGCATGCATTTGAGCTGCTTGGTCCTCCGTAAGTGCTCCTTTGGCAACTCCTCTCATAAGATGTCTCTTATAATATACACCTTTAAATTTTAAAATTGCACGAGCAGTATCACTTGGTTGAGCTCCTTTTTCAAGCCACTCATAAGCTTTATCTCTATCAATTTCGATCGTTGCTGGGATTGTAAGCGGGTTGTATGACCCCAATCTTTCGATGTATTTACCATCTCTTGGAGCCCTTGCATCAGCTACTACAATGTGGTAAAATGGTTTCTTTCTTCTTCCTTTTCTGGCTAATCTTATTCTTACTGCCATGTTAAATTTAATTTTATATGATGAAACATACCGAGGGAGCTAGACATCTAGTGCTCGGTTTTAACGTGCGCAAAGATATAATTTTATTTATACTTTGGCAGAAAATTGTTTTTCAACGGCATTATAATTGCAAACTATTTTAGATATGGGAAAAATAGCTATCATCATGGGTTCTGATTCAGATTTGCCTATCATGCAATCTGCGGCAGATATTCTATCAGAAATGGACATTAAATTTGAAATGACGGTGGTTTCCGCCCATAGAACTCCAGAAAGAATGGTCGATTTTGCAAAAAATGCCAGAAGAAAAGGATTCAATGTTATAATAGCTGGAGCTGGCGGAGCTGCACATTTACCAGGAATGGTAGCCTCGTTAACAACCTTACCAGTTATTGGAGTGCCTATAAAATCATCTAACTCAATTGATGGGTGGGATTCGATATTATCCATCCTACAAATGCCTAATGGAATACCAGTTGCTACAGTCGCACTAAATGGTGCAAAAAATGCTGGTCTATTGGCAGCTAGAATATTATCTGTCCATGATAAAAAAATATCAAAATCACTTAGGAGATATCATTCTACAATGAAGAAAGCCGTTTTAGCGAAAGCGAAAAAAGTTGAACAGGCACAAATAAAATAGGACTCTTGTTTAGAGCCCTATTTTATTATTTTATTTTAAGCCTTTCGGCAAATTAATTTCCTGGTGTAAGATTAAATTCTACCCTTCTATTTAATGCTCTTCCACTCAATAAATTATTATCAGCGATTGGATTAACCTCACCAAAGCCTTTATAACTAAGCTTTCTCACACTGATTCCTTTCTTAATCAAGTATTCGTAGCACATCTTAGCCCTTCTTTCAGACAAAGCCAAATTGTTATTTGCGTTACCAACATTATCTGTATATCCTTCAATGCTCAAGTTATAATCTGGGTACCTGAACATGATGTCAGATATTTGATCAAGAATTGCATAAGATTCAGGCTTTAAAGTTGACTTACCAGTATCAAACTGAACAGCTCTCATTGCTAATTCTAATACTTGCCTATCTTGTTGTGCAATCTCAGGACAACCATTATTATCAACAGATCCCCTGGTACTTGGACATCTATCAATTCCATCATGAAGTCCATCTCCATCTGAGTCAGGACATCCATCATAGACAGTAAGACCTGCTTTCGTTGGACATTTATCCATTGGGTCACCTATGCCATCACCATCAGCATCCGGGCAACCATTAGCTGAACTGACACCAAATATATTAGGGCATCTATCTACTGAATCTGGAATTCCATCTCTATCCTTATCTGCTCCTGGGCAACCTCCATTTTCTGCAGGTCCTGCCTCATCAGGGCATTTATCTTCACTATCTATAACTCCATCGCTATCTTTATCGTTATCAGGACATCCATTTTTAGATGCAGGTCCAATCATATTTGGACATTCATCATCGTTATCAGAAATCCCGTCTCCGTCAGTATCAGGGCAACCCATAAATGCTTTCAATCCAGCATAGTTTGGACACTCATCTTTATAATCAGGAACACCATCTCCATCTCTGTCAGGACATCCGCTGTTTTCAGATGTACCAGCCTCTTGCGGGCACAAATCCAAATCATCATAGATACCATCTCCGTCAGAATCTAAAAGTTCTGGATCTTCTTTCTTCATTTGGGTCTCACCGTCACTATTAAACTGATATACAAACCCAAGACCATGATGAAGGTTATTTCTGTCATCGGCAAGAGAAAGTCTATATTCTGATTGCCATGTTAACCAAGCGTTATCTCGGATGTGAAAATATAATCCAGCTCCCAAAGGAACTTGAACATTGTTTTCTCCAACTTGAAATGTATTTTCGCCAACGCTTTCTATGACATAAGCTACACCCCCTTGGAGGTAAGGAAGAACCCTTGAAGATTCTAAGTTGTTGAAAACATATTGAATTTTGCCATCAAGGCCATAAATAGTTTTATGCAAACATCTGTCAAGATCTTGAGTATGACTGGTTACATTTCCAACCTTTAATGGCACAGCTAAAAAGACGTTGTTAGTCAATCTGTGTTGATATGCTGCTTCGAATCCATGGTGATAAGAACCAAAATCAGAAAGAGAACCTCCATTCTGAGATTGATAATCCATCCATAATTTTTTGAAAGATATTCCGCTTTTGTAGGCAGGATTTTGCGCTTGTAGAGAAAAAACTGATACAAAACACAACATCATAATCGCTGCAAATAATTTCTTCATGTCTATAACCTGTTTAGGTGTTTAATCAATTACCCATTGGGGAGCAAAGTTAATATTATTTATTACAAATAATTGTAATTTGTATATTAATATGTATCCATTCAAAAATATATTTATCCTTGAATATCAAGCATTTATAGGAATTGTGAATGGAAAATTGACTTATGAAGTAGTAACAACAACCAAACTATAACTCTTGGAAATAACCTGTTTGACGATTCTTTTCAACGTTATTCCAGTTGAAATATCTACCGTTCATACAAACATACACCCCTCTTGGTAACGATTGTACAAATGCAAGGGCTGCCCCTAGGTTGAAGAATCCATCAGAAGAAGTACCAAAAGCATAGGGAACCATGGCACCAGTTAGCACGATTGTTTTATCTGAGACATCCGCTTTTGCCAACAACTCCGCTGTTTGAACCAGTGTATCTGTACCGTGTGTTATTAAGATTCTGGTGCGATCTGTTCTTTCACAATTATGTTTGATGATTTCGCGATCTGAATCAGTCATTTCAAGGCTGTCCATCATCATCAATGTTTTGACATCAATGTCTAAATTGCACCTACCTCTTTCGAACATTTTTGGAAGGTGGGTATCTTTAAAAAAAAGTTCTCCTGTGATAAAATTGTAGTCTTTATCAAAAGTACCTCCTGTTATATAAACTTGTATTGTTTTACTCATTCCTAAAGTGGGATATTCCCATGTTTTTTATTTGGCCTTTGCACTTTTTTGTTTTCCAACATTTTGAAAGCCCTGATTAATTTCCTCCTGGTATTTTTCGGATCTATTACTTCATCAATAAATCCTCTGCCTGCTGCTTTATATGGGTGAGCAAACTTTTCTGCATACTCGGCTTCTTTTTGTTGGAGCATCTCTGCCGCATCGCTGGCTTCTTTTATTTCCTTCCGGAAAATAATTTCACTGGCTCCTTTAGCTCCCATTACTGCAACTTCTGCTGTAGGCCAAGCATAATTTAAATCAGCTCCAATATGTTTGCTATTCATTACATCATAAGCTCCTCCGTATGCTTTTCTAACAATTAAAGAAACCCTTGGCACGGTTGCTTCGCTAAATGCAAATAGTAGTTTTGCGCCATTGACGATAATTCCATTCCATTCTTGATCTGTTCCAGGCAGAAAACCAGGCACATCAACCAAGACTAAAAGTGGGATATTAAAGCTGTCGCAAAATCTCACAAACCTTGCAGCCTTTCTTGAGCTATCAACATCTAATACACCAGCCAAACTCATTGGTTGATTGGCAACTATCCCTATGCTTTTGCCCGCTATTCTTGAAAAGCCAACTACCATATTGTCGGCAAATTTTTCATGTATTTCAAAGAAGGAATCAGAATCAACCAGCTGTTGAATTATGTCTTTTATATTGTAAGGTTGATTGGGGCTTTCTGGAATGAACTCTCCAATTTTTTCTCTTAGTTCTTCTCCCATTTCATAAGGAAGATCTGGCGTTTTTTCCTCACAACTTTGCGGAATGTATGAAAGTAATTTTCGAAGCTTTAAAATACAATCTTTATCATTTGCAGCGACAAGATGTGTTACACCTGATTTCGTAGCATGGGTATTTGCACCACCTAACTCTTCACTTGTGATTTCTTCGTTGGTTACCGTCTTAACAACATTTGGACCGGTCACAAACATGTATGAGCTTTGATCAACCATGATTGTAAAATCAGTTATCGCCGGAGAGTAAACTGCACCTCCAGCGCAAGGACCCATGATTGCTGAAATCTGCGGGATTAAGCCTGAGGCAATTGTATTTCTGTAGAATATATCGGCATAGCCTCCAAGAGAATTAACACCCTCTTGTATTCTTGCACCACCTGAATCATTAAGACCAATTACCGGGGCCTTATTGACCATTGCTAGGTCCATAATTTTTACAATTTTCTCAGCATGAGTTTCTGAAAGAGAACCTCCAAAAACTGTAAAATCTTGAGAGAAAACATAAACCAATCTTCCTTGAATTTTTCCGTAACCAGTCACAACTCCATCTCCTAAAAACTTCTGGCGCTCCATTCCAAAGTCTACTGATCGATGCTCCACCAACATCCCTAATTCCTCAAATGAACCAGGGTCTAGTAATAAATGTACTCTTTCTCTTGCAGTAAGTTTACCCTTTGAATGTTGCTTTTTGATCCTATCTACCCCACCGCCCAATTTGGCTTCTTCAATCTTCTTATTTAGCTCAGAAAGTTTATTTTTCATCTATTCTTATTATACGCTAAAATTAGAAAAAACTAGCAAAGTAATGCAGATAGCATTGATTTCAATTTTGAGTTTTTATCTTTAGACAAAGCAATAGAATAAAATGACCTATCAAATTAAAGACCTAGAAGACTACAAGAGAGTTTATAATGAAAGTATCTCAGACCCTGATACTTTTTGGGCAGAACAAGCCAATACATTTCAATGGATTAAGAAATGGGAAAAGGTTCATGATTGCGACATAGAAAAACCAGACGTCAATTGGTTTGTTGGAGGAAAATTAAATATTACTCAAAACTGCCTTGATAGGCATATTGAAAAAAATGGTAATGATCTTGCATTGATCTGGGAACCAAATGACCCAAATTCAAATTCCAAAAATTATACTTATAAAGAATTATTAGATGAGGTTTGCAAATGTGCAAATGCTCTTAAATCAAATGGAATTGAAAAAGGAGATCGAGTCATTCTGTATATGCCTATGGTTCCTGAACTGGCAATCGCCGTTCTTGCTTGTGCAAGAATAGGTGCAATTCACTCGGTCGTTTTTGCGGGATTTTCTGCA
>CALHKJ010000274.1 GCA_938033975.1 uncultured Saprospiraceae bacterium
GGAGATCCATTTGATGATGATGAAGATGAAGCTTCTGTTCCAACAACCATTTTGTTTTATGATCTTGCTTTAGATATCGTATTAACTACAACTGGCCCTCATAATCCAGGAGATATTGTGACCTATGAAGTGACAGTTACAAATCAAGGTGATATTGCTGCATCAAATGTAGATGTAGGATTAAATCCAGAAACTGGTTTGTTATATCAATCAAGCACACCAGATGCAAATGTTACAGACAATGGAAATGAAACTTTCCAGATTGCTTCTCTTCCAGTTGGAGGAACACAGGTAATAGAGATGACTTACCAGATTGACCCAACTTTTACAGGAACTGATTTGGATTTAATTGCGATTATAACGGCTGACGATGGAGATGATGTTGATTCAGATCCAGCGACAGACCAGACAGTCGATGAAGATGGAGATGGAAACCCTTTTGACGATGATGAAGATATAGTAAATCTACCTGTGACTATTTTAGATTATGATTTATCACTAACCAAGACAATTTCCAGTACTGGTCCATATAATCAAGGTAGCTTTGTGACTTTTGATATTGTTGTTTCGAATGATGGAGAGCTTCCAGCCAGTGGAATAGTAGTGACAGAAAATAGCCCGGCAGATTTGATTTATCAATCAATGACAGCTGATGCAAACTTAACAGATAACGGCAACGAGACTTTCACAATTTGGAACCTTGCCGTAGGAGCAACACAAACAATTCAAGTGACCTATCAAATAGATCCTAACTTTACTGGTGGGCCACTTAATAATGTTGCATTAATAACAACAGATGATGGAGATGATATTGATTCTGATCCTTCTCAAGATGAAACAGTAGATGAAGATGGAGATGGAGATCCATTTGATGATGATGAAGATGAAGCTTCTGTTCCAACCACTATTTTGTTTTATGATCTTGCTTTAGATATTGTGTTAACTACACCAGGTCCTCATAATCCAGGTGATGTTGTAACTTATGAAATCACCGTTGTTAATCAAGGTGATATTGATGCATCAAATGTAGAATTTGGAAACAATCCAGATGCTGGATTAATTTTCACAGGAAGTACTGCAGATCCAAATGTAATAGATAATGGAAATGAAACATTTGAAATTACTTCACTTCCAGTTGGAGGTATGCAAGTAATTGAAGTTACTTACCAAATTGATCCTACATTTACGGGAACAGATTTAGAAATTATTTCAATCATCACTGCAGATGACGGAGATGATGTCGATTCAGATCCTACAACAGATCAGACTGTTGATGAAGATGGCGATGGTGATGGTTATGATGACGATGAAGATAATGCAATACTTCCAGTTACTATATTAGATTATGACCTGTCATTGACTAAAAATATTTCAGGTGCAGGTCCTTTCAATCAAGGTAGTTTTGTAACTTTTAATATTGTAGTTTCAAATGATGGAGATATTCCAGCAAATGGAGTAGTAGTGACAGATAATAGCCCAGCAGATTTGATCTACCAATCAATGACTGCTGATGCAAATTTAACAGATAATGGAAATGAAACCTTTACAATTGGAAGTCTTGCAGTAGGTGCAACTCAGACAATACAGATAACTTATCAAATTGATCCAAACTTTACTGGAACATCTCTGAATAACGTTGCATTGATTACTTCAGATGATGGAGACGATATTGACTCTGATCCTTCACTTGATGAAACAGTGGATGAAGATGGAGACGGTGATCCATTTGACGATGATGAGGATGATGCAACTGTTCCGACAACGATTTTACAATATGATTTAGCACTTACTAAAACTTTGGTGACTACTGGGCCATATTTCCCAGGAGATGTATTAACATTTCAATTGGCACTTATCAATGAAGGTGAATTACCTGCAAGTAATGTTGAAATAACAGAAAGCAGTGCTGCTGACTTATTGTATCAAGGAATTACCGCTGACGCAAATGTGACTGATAATGGAAATCAAACATTTACTGTTGCAAACCTAGCGGTAGGAGCAACACAAATCATCGAAGTGATTTACCAAATAAATCCAAATTATACTGGTGCATCATTGAGTAATCTTGCACTCATTACTGCTGATGATGGAGATGATATTGATTCAGATCCAAATGATGATGAAACAGTAGATGAAGATGGTGATGGTGATCCGTTTGATGATGATGAAGATGAAACGATGTTCCCTGTAACAATTCTTGATTATGATTTAGCACTAACAAAAACTGTTGTTGGTGAAGGTCCTTTTGGATTGGGTACTGAAATTTCATTTATAATCACATTAATCAACGAAGGTGATGCATTAGCCAGTAACATTGAAGTGACTGACAATGCGCCAGCAGCTTTAATTTATGTTGGCTCAACTCAAAGTGGTAATATCACAGAAGTTGGTAATGGTGTCTTCAGAGTGATAAGTTTACCAGCAGGAATGTCTCAAGCAATAGAGGTAACTTACCTTATTGATCCAGACTTTGACGGTGGAAGTCTATCTAATCTTGCATTGATTACTGAAGATGATGGTAACGATATTGATAGTGATCCTGATGGAGATGAGACGGTAGATGAAGATGGAGACGGGAATCCTTTTGATGACGATGAAGATACTTCTGACTTTGATATTTCAAGAGAAACTTTATTAGGTGATTATGTATGGGAAGATTTAAATGGTGATGGCGTTCAAGATCCAGGTGAGCCAGGTATTGAAGGTATTGAGGTTGTAGTGCGTACTCCGGATGGTGTAGTTGTTTCAACTCAATTTACCGATTCTTCAGGAGGATACATTTTTGAAGATTTGGTACCTGGAGATTACTTTATTGAGTTCAAGCCACCTTTTGGACTTCAAGCCACATTCCCTAACACTAATAATAACGACAATACAGATAGTGATATTGATAACTCAAATGGCTTGTTCACAACACCAATCTTTAATCTAGGTTCAGGTGAGCAAAATCTATCATTTGATGCAGGATTTTATACTTGTGTTCCTGTCGGAGATCTAGTTTGGTTTGATCTAAATGAAAATGATATTTGGGATACTGTTGAAAATGGTATCAATGGAATGAGAGTAAATATCTACAGAAGACAGAATGATGGAGCTTATATATTATGGAACTATACTTTCACCGGGCCAGATATTTCTACTCCTTCTGATGATGGATATTTTAAGTTCTGTGTTCCACCAGGAGATTATTATATGGAATTTGTAAGCCCTCCTGTAGGCTTGGTAAGCGCTCAAGCAAATGTGGGTAACAATGAAGAAATAGACAGTGATGTTACAGGTGCTAATGGTCCAGGAACAACGAATACATTCAGTATTAGTTCTGGTCAGGAAGTTTGTGATTTTGGTGCAGGATATTATCCTATGGGTACGATTGGAGATTTTGTCTTTATGGATTCAAATCAGAATGGACTTAGAGATCCTAATGAAAATGGAATTGCAAGTGTTTATATTGAGGCATTCAATGTTGAGGGAGATGTTGTTGGATCAACTATCACAAATGTTGAAGGACAATATAGAATGGAATACTTAGAGCAAGAAGATGTTTACTTGAAGTTTTACACTGAAGGTAGTTATGCTTCAACAGTACCCAACAATGGTGATGATAACTTTGATAGTGACATTGATCATTCAAATGGTCCAATGACAACACCATATTTTAATATTACTTCAGGTGAGCACAGAGCTGCAGTAGATGCAGGATTTGTTCTAGGAGTAGTAGCAGCTGATTGGTTGGGAATAGAAGGAAGCAATAAGATTAATCACAATGAAATTACCTGGAATGTCGGTGCACAGATCAATGTAAGTCATTATGATATTGAAAGAGCAATTACTTTTGGTGATAACTTTGAAGTGGTTGGAACTCAGTTTGCTGACCTAAGTTCAATTTCTGGAACACAATATGAGTTTAATGATTTTGATCTTAGTGCAAATACTACTTTCTATTATAGAGTAAAAATGGTTGATAATAATGGAGATATTAATTACTCAAAAGTAATTGTTATTGAAGTTGGAGACCTTGATAGTTCCAAAACTCAAGCAAGTGTTTATCCAAACCCAATGGTTGATGAGTTTACTTTAGAATTATCTCTAGCTACAGATGTTGATATGCTTAGCTATGAGATTTTCAACAGCAATGGACAAATAGCTATTGCAAATAAGGTATTAGCTAATAACCTAAATGTTGGTAAACACATGTATAAAGTGGATGTCAACACTTTAACTGAAGGTATTTATACACTTAAAGTAAATGCTGGATCAAGTTCGACTTACAAGAAGATTATTGTAATAAAATAACCTGAATTATTTATATAAAAGGAGCATATGAAAATATGCTCCTTTTTTTTTGCCCAAATTCCAACTATTCAATTTCTAAATAGTCTTTAAATTAGAAGACTGTGGAAAACAACATCAAAAATATCAACGAAGAAGCTTTAGTTCAGAGATGCTTAAATGGGGAACGAGCAGCCTACAAGGCCTTATACAATCAATATGCACAGGCAATGTACCATGTGATTGTTAGAATGGTGGGTACAAGATCTGAAGCAGAAGATCTGTTGCAAGAGTCGTTTATAAAGGTTTTTAAACAATTAAAGGAATTTAAAAGTAGATCGACCTTAGGAGCCTGGATTAAAAAGATTTGTATCAATACCAGTTTGACACAAATGAAAAAGAACAAAAGAATTGAGCTTGTAGAATTGAATAATACACAAGACTTCAGTGAGGAGCTGCCAGAAACTGGAAACATTAATGTACAGCTGATTCATGAATGTGTAAAAAATCTGCCAACCGGTAGTAGGGTAATTGTCAATCTTTATTTGTTTGAAGGATACAGACATAGTGAGATTGCTGAAATTTTAGAAATAACTGAGTCGACATCAAAGTCGCAATATAATAGAGGGAAGAACTTATTGAGAACTGCACTTAAATCAAGAATGTATGAACAAGGATAATCTTGAACGATATATCACGAGCAACAGAGATGAATTTGACGAAATTGAAAGTTTTAACCAAGAGCTGGTGTGGGCAAAAATTGAATCAAATACCAAAACAAAAATAAATTCGATATGGAAAATTATAGCGATTTCCTCAATTGGCTTATTGATTGGATTAGCCGCCCTCTTCGCCTACACGACCTATAATATGAATCAAAATTTTGAAACCCTTGCAGGACTCACAGAGGAGCAAGAAATGAAAAGAGATGAGATGATAAAGTTTGTGAGTATGAAGGAACAAATGGTAGAAGAAAAAAATATTGACATCAATGAGTTTGCTGTCTTCAAACAAGAACTAGAAGGCTTAGATGAGATAGAGAAGATGGTGATGGATGATTTCTCTAAAAGTGTCAATAAAGAAAAATTGGTAAAAAGCATGCTGCAATATTATGAAAGTAAGGCTCGGATTTTAGAGCTGATTTTAATGGAAACAGAAAAAAACAAAGATCATGAAATTTTTGACGATAAAATTTATTAACATAACTAGTTTAATGCTTTTACCAATCCTACTAATGGGATTTTCTAAAAGCGACATTACCACCAGAAAGGTATTTAAGGAAAGTATATCAGTGAGTACAGCGACTAATCTAAAGGTTACAAATGATTGTGGTCCAATTGAGTTTAAAACTATCAGCGGAACGGAAGCTCGTTTTGAAGCAACCTTATCTGTTGATGGGCCAACCATGGAAGAAATTAACAAGGTTATTAATCAGTTTGAATTGAGCGTTTCGGAGAGCGGAAACCTGATTGATGTTTCAGCAAACGATAATGTGAAAGATTGGATAAGAGTCAAGGCCTTATTCGTAAACAAAAACACCATTACATTCAATGATGGAACAGAAGCATATGGTATTAATGAAATGGATGTGTCGTTTGTGATTTATCTTCCAGAGATATCAAAACTTAGCATCTATAACAAATATGATGAGGTAAAATACGACAATTTTAATTTCGATGTCGAAGCTAATTTATTTTCTAGCGATTTTAAAGGTGGAGATATCTTTGGAGAACTAGATATGGATTTAAAATATGGAGATATCAATATTGGAAATATTCAAGATGGTGATTTTCAATTATTTGATTGTGATTCGAAAGTATTAAATGCTGAAAATCTAAACCTTAACATAAAGTATTCGGATGTGGAATTTAAAGATATCGACAACTTCTATATGACTAGTTTTGATGATAATGTTTCCATTGGTAATATTAAGGACAACATAGTGATCGATGCCAAGTATTCTGAAATTATCTTGAAGAATTTCACAAAAGGGGATTTCGAATTTTTTGATTGCGATGTAAAAGCAATCGATGGTAAATATTTGAAACTAGATTCAAAATACAGTGACTTTGAATTCAACGATATCGATTCTATATCAATTGAGTTTTTCCAAGATAAACTTAAAGTTGGTGATGTAAATGTCCTGAATGCGAGAAACACGAAGTATTCCAGTATTGAGATAGATAAAATACAACATTCATTGAAAGCTATTGCTTCATTTCAAGATGATTTCGAAATTGATGTGGTTGGACAAAATATTAAGAATCTAGAGATTGAAGGAAAGTACACTGATTTGATTTTCCCTATCCCTTCCGATGTTTCATACTTCTTAGATGCTAATTTAACTTACTCCAATTTTTCTTTCCCCGATAGTTGTGATGACAAGGATAGAGACAATGGCGATCAGGCCTTTAATATAAATTGCGAGGTAAAAAGCCCAACAGATAAAAGTCTTTCGGTTAAGTTAGACTTATTTGATGCAGATGTAGTGATCAAGTAGTTATATTAATTTTGATAAAGCCTTGCAATTAGCAAGGCTTTTTTTATTCAACCTTATTCCTTTTCGAGAACTTAGAAAAAGAAAACAATAATCCACAACCGATGAAAATTCCATATGCCCAAATCGGTATAGATTTAGATCCTAATTTTATCGGTGACATATTTCCGCTTGCTACAAACCCTGCCCAAAAGTATGGAGTCTTTTGGCTTTCAGGAATACTATCATCTGCTAGATAGGCTAGCTTTGCATTTTGTAAGGCTGCATCTTTACGTTGACCCTCTTTCAAATATTTATAAAAATTAACCATGATATGAGAGGTTGCATCGTCGGGTACTTTCCACAAAGAATAAACAATTGAAGGAACACCTGAATAGGCAAAGGCTTTCGCAAATCCAAGTAGCCCTTCAGTTTTATTGTATACATCAAAGCCTGAACTGCAAGCACTCAAGACAACTAAATCGGCGTTAAATTTTTGATTGTATAATTCATATGCTTCAAGTTTTTCAAAGTCAGTTGTGTCTGTGCCTGAAAATAGGAGAGAGGAGTATAAGGGCTTTTTATTATCCATCTCTGAATGCATGGCAAGATGAAGAATACTGAAATCTGAGGCTTCCGTTAAAAACTTTTCTTTGCTTGCATTCTGACCTTGGAAATGAGTCCCACCAACCATTGTTTGAATAGATTCCGCTTCTATCTTTGCTCCAGGTAAATCATAATATCCAGATCTAACCATTTCAGCAAATTCAGGTAGAGATGCGTTTTCATATTTACTATCCTTCTGCAAAGAATAGTCTGGCGTAAATAAAGCTAATTTGCCAATTCCTTTTTTATTTGATTTCTTTGATTGGACAGCCTGAATAAAAGAGTTATTGTAACTGATGTTGTACCTCTCTAACATCCTTGTTTCTTGATCCACGAGCATTTCAAAAGGGACGGACGTTAAGAACCACTCTGGAATAATGGTTAAATGTTGAACGTCAGTTGGTATGTAGTCTTCGATTGGTGCTAACAAAAGTTGATACAATTCTTTTGCCTCATCCTTTATTTGTTCTTTTCGAATTAAGCGATCATAGAAACTTGTTACCTTGTCAACCAAACTATCAGCACTAACATAACTTGCATGGAGGCTGTTTTGTGTAATAACATATATTCCCAACATCGTATCAGAAACCGAATATTCAATCAAAGCTTCATCTTCGGCTATTTCAGAATAGACATTATTTATGTTGTAGTCTTTTTTACCGTATTTGGCTGCATAATAGTTTGGAGATTGTCTCTTAATAGTTTCTTTGATTGAAGTATGTTTCTTTCGTAATTGATTAATGGTATCTAGAGTTTCAACAAAAATGGCGCTTGTGTCACTAGGGATGGACAACAATTTCTTTTCATAGTGAAAAATAGAATCTGAGAAGGATTTTGCAATAGCGATATTCTGTTGGTCTACATCTGCAAAAGATATTTCATCATTATTAAAATCTATATCAAAACTTAATGACTTATTTCTTTCAAGAATTGAAACGGCAGTTTCAAGATCTGATTTGAGGTAATGAGTCTCCGCCATTGACCAAGTTAAAGGTTGAAATGCATCTGAATATGTTTGATAATTACTGGGATTTTCTTCGCAAATACTTTCTACATATGAAAAAGCCATTTCTTGATAGTGCACTGCACTATCAAGAAGAGCTTCATTGTCATTAATTGAATACCAAGACTTATATAGATTTCCTAATCTGTCGGAAGTAGTAAAATAAACCCATTCGCTAAAGGATCCATTTAGACCATCTATTTCAGATCCGTTATCATTCAATATAAATGCTTCTTTATAAATTTCTTCTGCTTTTTTATATTCACCAAATTTCGAAAGAATCAAAGCTTTTTCGTTGAGGTATTCGATTGAAGTCAAAAGATCAGGATGTGTGCCATTTTTATTTATGTACTCAGCTTTGTCAAGCTGAATTAAGGCTCCTTCATAATTTTTTTGTTCTATAAGAGCCGATGCTTTTAAAGTATACAATCTCGCGACATACGGATGCATCTTTCCTAAGTTTGAAATTGCGACCTCTAGACCTACATCACAGTACTCAATTGATCTATTCAAATCTCCAGCTCTTCCATATAAAATTAAAAGATTGGTTATAGCTTGTAAGTTCTTTGTTGAATTTGATCCATTAAGTCTTTTTTTCATGGAATAAGATTCTTCTGTGTATTCTATGGCTTTATTAGGATCTTCTTTTTTTGCATAAGTCAGGCCAATATTGAGCAAGGTTCTAGAGATGTCTAAATGATCGGCTTGAAAGTGTGATCTTTGCAATTCAATTACTTCCAATTGTATTTCAAGAGCTTCGTCTAATTTACTATTGGAGAGAGAATAATTGGATGCAGAGTTTCCTTTCATATCCGCAATTTTAAGAATTGGCGGATTGTCTAGTTTTGCTAAGTTTTCTGCTACTTTATAGTACTGATCTCCTGCGCTTTCAAAATCACCCTTTTCAGCATAGAAATCTGCATAGAGTGCGTCCAGTGAAATGTATTCTAAATGATTTTGACCGTATAATTTTTTAGTATCTTCTTTAAGTTTTTCAATACTATTAAATATTGTGTCTGAAGGTCCATAATAAATTGAGTTCACAAGCGCCATGTATTTTAGGTTGACATACATAGAATCTATCTTTCCTTCAGAGTAATACTTTTTTATGGCTTCGTTGCAGCTTGATAATCCAAGTTCATATTTACGTTGATGATAATAGTCAATGGATTGTTCGTAAATTCTTACTTTTTCTTGCTCTGCCGATTGCCCATTTGCTGTAGAGAGACTAGAAATTAGGATGAGTATTGAATAAATAGGTAAGCCTAAAATATTCGAGGGAGATATTTTTTTCATGGAAGTTGTCTGTTTTTTGGACTTCAACTAAATCTATGTGTTGAATTGAAAATTAAGTTAATAAAAAGGTGCGT
>CALHKJ010000275.1 GCA_938033975.1 uncultured Saprospiraceae bacterium
CCTAGTGTTCCTTCACTACCAATGAACAGTTGCTTAAGGTCATAAGCAGAATTATCTTTTACGATTTTTTTCATGGATGAAATGATGGTGCCATCCATGAGAACAGCTTCTAGACCTAGAATCAAGGCACGAGTCATTCCAAATTTGAGTACCCTCAATCCTCCAGCGTTATTTGAGATACAACCTCCTATCTGTGCAGTACCTCTCGCGCCAAAATTTAATGGAAACAACAATTCATGCTTCTTTGCTTCAAGATGAATATTTTCAAGAATCACACCTGCTTGGACAGTCATCGTTCTACTTAATGCATCTGTTTCTTGAATCTGATTCATCCGCTCCATACTGATGATAATCTCGTGACCTTTTGTTTCTGTCGAGCCTACCAAATTGGTCAGACCTCCAAACACTATTAGTTCTTGATTGTTCTTATGACAGATCTTACAAATTTCTGATATCTCCTCCGTTGTGTTAGGAAGCAATACTGCTTTAGCATTCAATCCTTCTCCCATATGCCAGATGTGATAATGCCTTTCCTTCACATCCTCTCCCGTGAGAACTTTTGTGGGACCAAGTTTTTCCCTTAATTCTTCAATAATATCTTGCATAGAATAAAAGTACTATTTCTTTTCCTTGTATGGATTTAGGTCTTTGGTATTTTGGGGATAAATTATTCTGTATTCTTCTTTATAAGCCTCCCAAGCTTCAAGCATCAATCTGATTTGTTGCCTATGATTAGATCGAATATTCTTTTTCTCCCCAGGATCTGTTTTAAGATTGTACAATTTAAATTTATCATTATCGGAAGGATCATCTGTATTCAATAGTTTGAAATCACCCTGTACGATACTCGCCATACCTTGAAAATCGTCGATGAAAAATTCAGATGCTTCGTGGATTTCATTCTTCGATCCTTTGAGCGCTTCCGCAAATGACTTCCCTTGTAAAGGAGGAAGATCTTTGTTTTCAAATGTCTCGGGATATGGAGTTTTTAATAAGTCCAGAATCGTAGGAGCTAAATCTTGTATGTGCAAGTATTTTTTATTGAGGTCTTTGGTGATTCCTTTACCAGAAATAATGAGAGGCGCTCTGACGCCACCTTCTGCAAGGTATCCTTTGTAATAGCTGTATGGCGACATGCATGCTTGTGCCCACTGAGGGCCATAAGAAACAAAGGAACTTGGATCACCCATATTTTCATAATCGTTGTTATAAGTATCTCTAAGAAAACTACCTATAGGATGGTTATAAAAATCCAAGAAATCTGCGCCGTTATCAGACATGAAAACAATGATGGTATTTTCCAGTTGGCCCGCCTGTCTTAAGCCATTAAGCAATCGATTGATATCACTATCTAAATGCTCTAACATAGCAGCATAAAGCTCCATTTTTCTTGCCTCTATTTTTTGCTCCTCGGGGCTGAGTTCTTTCCAGTCCTTTATATGATCAAGCCCTTCTGGCAAATTTATTGAGCCATCAATAAGTTCTTTTGTCTTTGCTGATTGAAATCTCTTTTCTCGTAAGGCTAGATAGCCATCGTCATACTTTCCTTTGTATTTATCTTTGAATGTGGGAGGAGGCTGCAATGGCCAATGCGGAGCTGTATAAGATGCCACAGCAAAAAATGAATCAGTAGAATCCAAATCACTTACGAATTCCAATACCTCATCCGTATAAACCGAGGTAGAATATTTGCCGGAAGGCCAATCTGCCTTAGATTCATTTCTTTGGTAGAGTGACTTCGTGCCATCAAATTTACTAAGTCCAAGTCCTATATTATTCCAATGATTTGCTGCTCCTTGAACGAGTGCAAAACTTTGATTAAAACCTTGATTGTAGGGCATTGAATTTTGTGACTTACCCAAATGCCATTTGCCAGCAAAGCATGTTTGATAATCATTTTGCTGCAACAACTTTGGAAAAGCTAAAACACGATCAGAGAGTTCATTTTCATAACCCCACTTGCCTTCATAGAAAGTGCCTCTCACATCTCTTTGTCTACCCCAGCCAGCTAGGTGATGATCCTGGCCAGTAAATAAAGTCGATCGAGAAGGTGCGCACATGGCTCCTGTATGAAAATTTGTAAACATCATACCAGTTGCTGCCAAGGAATCTATGGTGGGTGTATTGATCTCACCACCATAGCAAGCTAGGTCTGTATAACCTAGGTCATCCGCAATGATTAGAAGAAGATTGGGAGTACTTTTTTCTTTTATATTTTCTCTACAAGAAATGAAAAGTAAGGATATAGAAAGTAGTATTGCAATTCTCATTATTCTATTCAAAGCTATTTTTCATTTTCGAAAATATCATCTGTAAAATGCCTTCTTTCTTTTGCTTGCGCAAATTTATCTTTATTGTAAGCAACAGAATTACCCTTAGGAATGGAAAGACTCTGCCACTCTTCTCCTTTTATCATTCTACCGATGTATACTATTTGTCCAATGTGATAACTGTAATGCGCCAATTGACGATTGATGGCTTCCGTAATACTATGTCCTTGATTTCTGATATAAACAATCTGATCAAAATTATCTTCATTTACAGAAGTGATAGCTTCAAAAAGACAAGTCCATCCTTTGTTCCATGCCTCATCAAAATCTGCCTTGGTTTTTATTTTATCTTCAAATTCTTGATCTCTATTACGCCAAGACTTCTCTCCATCCTCCGATAAAAAATTGGTCCAACGCGAGAGCATATTTCCCGAAAGGTGGTTAACAATAATGGCAATAGAATTACTAGCAGAATTGTATTGCCAAAAGAGTTCATCATCAGATAATTGAGCGAAGGTTTTTTCTGCTAGCAATTTATAATACTGGAATTGCTTGTTGACACTTTCAAGATAATTTTTAGTATTCATAGCAATGATTTATTTATCCAGCAAGGTATAATTTTTAAAGCCACCGATATGTTTGCCTCCTCGGAAGTTCTGCTCGAGAAAACTTACGATCCTATATTTTAATCGTTCATGTTTGTAAAGAGGCCTGTTCTTTGGAATTGGTCCTTTCTCGTATAGTTGGTCTGCCCAATCAAATTTGTCCAACCATTCCTTCATGACTTTTGGATGTGTACCTTCAAATTTCTTGGTGAGAGACAGTGGCCCATAATCAAATTCATTCTTTTGTGTAGAATACATCTCTTCAACCCTATTCTCTCCTTTATGAATAGTGTCCAGTGCCTTTCTTTTGCTCTGCATGTATCTCGGAGGTCTTACCCAACCATAGTGATGAACATAGGCATCGACCAAGGCAGCCTTTAGCTTGTAGGTGTTCTCTTGTTGTCTGTAGTTCTTGTAATCAAAATTAGGAATCCGTCTAAATGATTGAGCTGATTCCCAAGAATGAATATCCGGATCATTTCTGACAATTCGAATCTCATGTGGATACCAACCATGACTCACATGGTAATGATCATAGTCTCCCCAGAAATGCACATATTTAAAAAGGATTGCCTCTACTTCTTTGTCATCTAGCAAGTCTTGACATTTTTGCTTGATAACTGGGAGGTATTTTTCGTGCATGACTTCGTCTGCCTGGAGATAAAACAACCAATCACCAGAGCATGCTTCTTTGGCAATGTCAGTTTGATGTGCGTTCTCTGTACCATCTGGGTATTTATCCAAATCCCAAGTTGTATGGATAATTCTCACCTTATTGGACTGGATACTTCGAATTTGTTCCTCTGTCTTATCATCTTCATCACAGTCGCCCAATGCAACAACAAACTCATCAACTATGGGTAGAATTGATTCTATGGTCGCTTTTATTGGATAATAGAGCTTATCCGCGTTTTTAACCATTGAGAAACCACTTATTTTCATTGGGATACCGATTTCATTACTCTAAAATACGTATATATAGCAATTAGCATCCACTCTAATTTTATTAGTTTTGTATGATTGAAAAATTTAATATTTAAGCATTAAAGATTTTTAGAAAATGGTACAATTACCTCCTGAAAAATTAGGTTCCTTTTATCTAGGCGCCAAGTATGATTTGGCTACCCAAGAAATCCTTCCCGAGTCAATCAATTATGACTCGCGAGATTTGACTACACATGCAGTGTGTGTAGGGATGACTGGAAGCGGAAAAACAGGTCTTTGTATAGGATTGTTGGAAGAGGCTGCAATTGATAAGGTGCCAGCCATAATCATTGATCCAAAAGGCGATATGACCAATCTCTGTCTTCAATTTGAAGGACTGAAAGCTTCTGCGTTTAAAAAATGGATTAATGCTGACGATGCAAGTCGAAAAGGATTGACACCAGATGAATATGCAAAAGCAACAGCAAAGAAATGGAAGGAGGGATTGGCAAGTTGGGGTCAGTCAACAGATAGAATTTCATCTTTAAAGAACTCAGTTGATTATACCATCTTCACACCAGGTTCTGACTCAGGAGTACCTATTAACATCATGGGCTCTTTTGCCTTCCCTGGAATTGATTTTGAGAGCGATTCTGAAATGCTTAGAGAGAGAATACAAGGCATGGTTGCTGCCTTGATGGGAATGATCCAAAGCAAAGAAGATCCTGTAAGAAGTAGAGAAGG
>CALHKJ010000276.1 GCA_938033975.1 uncultured Saprospiraceae bacterium
GCTAGAACTGCTGTAACGGCACTGTCGATTCCTCCAGACAAACCAAGAATGGCTTTTGAAAAACCTAATTTGCCAAAGTAATCCTTAACGCCCGTTACGATTCCATCATGTATCAGTTTTATTTTATCTTTTTCTTGTTCACGATTTTTCTCTCCAGCAATCACCTCATCCAACTCAAATGTTTTAATTTCTTCTTCGAAGTATTTCAATTCTTCATATACATTTCCATTTGGAGAAACTACCAATGAGCCCCCATCGAAAATGATTTCAGTTTGCGCACCAACATGGTTCACATAAAACATCGCTTTGTTATATTTTGCTACATTCTGTTTTATGATATCAATTCGTGCAGCAGCATGTTCAAAGCTGAAAGGAGATGCTGATAAGTTTAAAATAAAATCTGCTCCTTTTGGTACAAGTATATCGAGAGGACAAATAGTATAAAGTGGATTCTCGTTGGCTACATCCCAAATATCTTCACACACCGTCAAGGCAATTTTCTTTCCTTTATATTCTACCAATTCAAATTGTGAGGCTGGTTCGAAATATCGATACTCATCAAAAATATCATAAGTTGGTAGGAGTGCTTTGTGCTGTACATATTTGATTTTTTGGTCAGCTAAGAAATAAGCACTGTTGTATAAATCTTTTCCTTCAGGTACAGGATTAATAGTTGGAGAACCAACAACAATTGCTATTCCTTTTGCCATTTGCCTAAGCGCATCAATAGACTTTAATGTTTGCTGTATAAAGTCATCAAAATCAAGAAAATCTCTTGGAGGGTAACCACAGGTGGCCAATTCGCCAAAACAAATGATATCAGAACCTTCATTTTGGGCTTGAAGCACAGCCTCTTGCATTTTTTTCAAGTTGCCTTCAAAATTACCTATGTGATAATTGAGTTGAGCGATCGTTATTTTCATGACCGAAAATTAATTAAATTTTTCATCTTCTTGAGTGGGAATAAATGGATTGAAGGACTATACTATCACTAAATTGCTTAAATTCACGCTTCCAAGATGAGCACATTTGTAGTATCAGCCAGAAAATATAGACCTTCTTCATTTGATGAGGTTTTAGGTCAAGAACAGGTTACCAATACCTTAAAGAACGCTATTCAAAACGATCAGCTGGCGCATGCATTTTTGTTTACAGGGCCAAGGGGTGTTGGAAAGACTTCTACAGCAAGAATTTTAGCCAAAGTACTTAACTGTGAAGATCGAAAAGAAAATGGAACAGTTGCTTGTGGAGTATGCAACTCTTGTAAGGCAATGGAAGATACTGCCTCATTCAATATAATTGAGCTAGATGCTGCTTCTAATAATTCAGTTGAGCATATGAGAATGCTCAACGAGCAGGTTAGATTTAGACCTCAGGAAGGGCAGTATAAGATCTTTATTATAGATGAGGTCCATATGCTGAGTAATGCTTCATTTAATGCATTCCTTAAAACTTTAGAAGAGCCGCCTGAATATGCTATTTTCATTTTGGCAACTACAGAGAAGCATAAAATTCTTCCAACAATTTTATCGAGGTGTCAGTTATTCGATTTTAGAAGAATACCGATTTCTGAAATTGTAAAGCAATTAGAATTAATTGCTAAGAAGGAGAAGATTAAAATTGATAAAGATGCTATGCATCTTATTGCGCAAAAGTCAGATGGAGCAATGAGAGATTCTCTCTCAATTTTTGATAAGATTACCAGCACATTCAAAGGTGAAATAGGGTACAAGGAAGTAGCAACAAGTCTCAACTTGCTAGACTATGATTATTTTTTCAAAGCAATTGATAGCTTGGTGCAAGAAGATTTGACGGGTATATATTTGTTATATGATGAAATAGTGAGGAATGGATTTGATGCTGAAGCATTTATTCAGGGTCTGACAGCACATGTTAGAGATCTCTTAATGACAAAATCTCCTGAAACACTCGATTTGATTCAGACAAGTAATGAACAAAAGAAACGGTATAAAAACCAAAGTAAATTGTGCAGCCAATCTTTCTTGATATCGTCCTTGGATTTGCTTACGCAAACTGCGATAAATTTGCCTAGAGCAAGTAATCAACATTTGATGGTCGAAGTCTCCTTGGCTAAAATGGCCTATTTAAATCGACAGATCGCAGAAGGATCTGAACAAAAAAAAAATTCAATAAGCCAAGTTCTCAGCTAGGCTCAGTGCCCAATATTCCTAATTCTCCGCCTGTAACATCAATATCATCTGAAGCGATTTCTCCCATGGAGACTCCACCAAATGCAAATGAAACGACAATCATTCCGATATCAAATCCTGAAAAAACTTCTGAAGCCAAGCAACCAATTGAGAAAGTTAGCATAAATACTACTAAAGGACCTGCTGGTAGAAAGAAGGTTGGTGGACTTTCGAATATTGATGACCTCTTAGCAAACGTGCAGAAAGAGGAGCAATACAGGAAAGATAATTCACTTGATTGGAATGTTAATTCAATATCAAAAATATGGCGCAGTTATATGGATACTTTGGATACTCAATCGACTATCATTGCCTTAGGTTCTACAAAGTTGTCAGTTGTGGGAGAAACAATAATCAAAATTGTAACTCCTAATAAATTGAACACTGAAACGATTAAGAAGGAAATGGCTCTGATAGAAAGGATCAGAAATAGTTTTCCTGATAGAGACTTGGAAATTGAGATTCTTGATGATCTGAGCCAATTTCCAGAACTTGCTACAACCGAGAAGGTTAAAAAAGTTAAGACTAATGAAGAAAAGCTAGAAATTTTGGTTGAAAAGAACCCAAGTATATCTGACTTTATTAAGAGATTTGATCTGAAAGTTGATAAGTAAGAAACAGTCAAATTGGTCCTGAAGGAAAACAATTAGCCTTCATTTTGAGTTAATATTTATAATACAAACAAACAATTTGATGTCAGCAAATAATCAAGCTTTATGGTATCTTGAAAATATAGATATGGGTGATATTTTCTGTCCCAACAAGGTCCAGGCTAATATGGAATCGAATCATCTTAAGACATATAAAAAGAATGAGTTTATTTATATGATTGATGAGGCAAGTGATAAGGTTTTTTTCATCGTATCGGGTCAAGTTAAAATAGGCACATTTAGTGATAAGGGGAAAGAGATTACGAAAGCTATTCTTAGCAAAGGAGAAGTCTTTGGTGAACTTTCAGTGATTGCTGAAAACGATGGTAGAAGAGATTTTGCGCAAGCAATGGACACTACTCAAGTATGTGCATTGTCTACCGATCAAATGAAAGGTTTAATGAAAAATCACTCCAATTTAAGTCTATTCTTTATGAAGATTATTGGATCGAGAGTACTTGAAATGGAAAAAAGACTTGAATCAATGGTTTTCAAAGATTCACGAACTCGAATTGTTGATTATATTATAGAGATGGTCAATAAGAAAGGCCAAAGAGTAGGTTATGAATTTGTGGTCAGAAATTTCCTTACGCATCAAGAAATTGCTAACATTACAGCAACATCTCGACAGACGGTGACCACGACGCTAAACGAATTGAAAAATAAAGATTTATTAACTTTCAATAGAAAAAGGTTACTAGTCAGAGACTTAGAAAAGCTTAAAGACGAAGTAGCTGTACATGTATAAAGTTTTAAAACCTTTTTTGTTTCTATTCCCCCCAGAAGTTGCTCATGGTATAGCCATGTCTTTGGCAACTATTCAAATTAAAATGCTTTGGACCATTGGTATGGTGAAAGTATTTTATCCTCCGCAAATTGAAAGAGTAAAAACCAAGGTCTTTGGGCTAGAGTTTCCAAATAGATTAGGTCTTGCAGCTGGTTTCGATAAAAATGGAGAATACATTGATGTCATACAACATATGGGATTCGGTTTTGTGGAAGTAGGTACCGTAACTCCCAAACCCCAAAAAGGAAATCCCAGACCAAGATTATTTCGGTTAATAAAAGATGAAGCCATCATCAATCGAATGGGCTTCAATAATCATGGTGTTGATAAGTTGGCTAATCGACTAAAGTACTTTCACAATGAACGAGATATTATAGTTGGTGGAAATATTGGTAAGAATAAGGATACACCTAATGAAAATGCAGTAGATGATTATCTTATTTGCTTTGAAAAGCTTCACGAAGTCGTAGATTATTTTGTGGTGAATGTAAGTTCGCCTAATACTCCCAATCTTAGATCCTTGCAAGAGAAAGGTCCCCTCAAACATATATTGCAGACACTTCAAGACGCGAATTCTCAAAAAGAAAAGCCAAAGCCGATATTGTTAAAGATTGCCCCTGATCTTTCTGAGCCTCAAGTTGATGATATCATTGAGATCATTCAAGAGACAAAGATTGCTGGTGCTATATTAAGTAACACAACTATTGCACGTACAGGATTAGAAACAAATGATTCAGTCATAGAAGCTATTGGAAATGGGGGCTTA
>CALHKJ010000277.1 GCA_938033975.1 uncultured Saprospiraceae bacterium
CATTGGTTGGCTCTCACAATTCTGGCTTCGATTATTTAAAATTCAAACAATCCTTAAAATCTCTAGGCTCCTTAAATATGGATGAAGGCACTAGTTATAAGTCTGCTTTTGCCACTGCTTCTACCATGGGCCTCACCAAAAAGAAGCTTGTTGCAAGCGCTAAGAGATATTTAGGGGTATTGCAAAATGAAAGCGAATCATTTACAGAAGCATTGAAGTCTCAGATAGACAAAAGTGTCAATAGTAGAGAATCGATGATTGCTCAATTGGAGGAAAGAATTGCGGAAAACAAGGCTAAAATCAGTGATTTAGAGAGAGAAATTACCATGTTTAAGAACAAAATTGATAATGTAGATAATGACATTGAGGCGGCACAAACAAAAATTGATGGAACAAAAGAGCGATTTAGGAACTCTTATGTCACAATTACGGATGTAATAAAGAAGGATATTGAACTCATAGACTTATATTTGTAAAAAACCTCATATAAATGGCGACTAATAAACGTAAATCATTTTGGAGTAAGCCTGAAGGCGTAACAGGCATGATCTTCCTAGTTGGAATCATTGCACTATTGGCCTTTGTTGGTGTTAGTTTTGGTGGGTGGCTTTTGGGCACCACTGCAGGAAATATTGTCGGACTTGGTGGACTTGGTGTGCTGGGTTTTATGGCAATCGATAAAAGAACAAGAACCTTGATCTCATATATGTATCAAAACATCATGAGAAAGATCACTGGTATCTTTGTAACTATTGACCCAATTGGTATCCTTAAAAACTACATCTCAGATCTTGAAAACAATCTCAAGAAAATGGGCAAGCAGATAGGAGGCTTGAAAGGTCAAATGAGAAAAATCAAAACCATGGTTGAAGAAAACAACCGTGAGATCGAAAACAATATGATCATTGCTAAGAAAGCAAAGCAAATCGGTCAAGAAAGTCAATTGGTTTTGGCAACAAGAAAAGCAGCCAGACTTAAGGAATCAAATGGCAAGTATGTAGCTCTTCACAAAAAAATGGCTGTACTCTATAAGGTATTGACCAAAATGTATTCTAATTCAGAGATACTACTTGAAGACACAAAAGATCAGGTAAAGGTAAAAGAACAAGAATACAAAGCCATCAAAGCATCCAACTCTGCGATGAAATCTGCAATGAGTATCATCAAAGGTGATCCAGATAGAAGAGCAATGTTTGACCAAGCAATGGAGCACATTGCAGACGATGTATCAAACAAAGTTGGAGAAATGGAGCAATTCATGGAAATGTCTTCAGACTTTATGAATTCAATCGATGTGCAAAATGGAGTCTTTGAAGAAAAAGGATTGAAGATGCTTGAAGAGTATGAAAAGAAGAGTACTCTATTGCTTATGGGAGGATTAGAAAAAACTGATGAAGATATTTTGGATCTCAATGAAGCAAGACCTGATATTGAATACAGAGGTCGTGCAGATGGAAAAAGCAATGACTACGAAGGATTATTTGATTAAACCTGATTGTTTTCTGTAAATGCAAAAATTACAATTTCTATTCTTACTCAGCATAGTTATTTTAGCATGTCAAGAAAACAACTCCTCGCATAAAGCCCATGCATCAACCACCCAGGAGACTCAGCCCGAGTCCTGGTTTTCTTTCCAAGGAAAAACAATGGGAACCACGTACAATATTAAGTGCAAATATTTTGGAGAGGAAATTAATTTAAAAGAAATAGTCGACTCTACCCTTGTTAGCATCAATGATGCAGTCTCCACTTATGAAGCAAATTCAACCATAAGTCAATTCAATAAAATTGACAAGCTTGTTTTAGAACTTGGCAAATACCCCCAACAACATTTCATTGATAACTATTTGAGTTCAAAGGCAGTGTATGAAAATACTGATGGAGCTTTTGATCCAACCGTTATGCCCTTGGTTAATTATTGGGGATTTGGATATACAGAAAAAAAAGCTGTACAGAAAATTGACAGCCAGAAAGTACTCAGTATTTTGTCTTATGTTGGTTTAGATAAATTAAAGGATAGCTCAAGTGAAACTCAATTTATTCTATCAAAAAATGGACTCGGTCTTAGTTTGGATTTTAGTGCGATAGCTAAAGGATATGGCGTTGATGAGATTGCAAAACTATTGGAAGCCTACCAGATTGAAACCTATATGGTTGAAATTGGTGGCGAGGTAAAAGTATCAACATCTGAAACGAGTGATAAGGTCTGGAAGATAGGAATCAATGAACCTTTAAAAGAAGCACCAATCAATTCTATCAATTCGATAGTAAATCCAATGAACCAATCCATGGCAACCTCCGGGAATTATAGGATTTACTATGAAACCAAAGAGCTAAGCTACGGCCATGAAATAAATCCTATCACAGGCTTCCCTGAACAAACAGACATTTACTCGGCTTCCGTCATTCATGAAAGTTGCCAGATTGCTGATGCTTATGCAACTGCCTTTATGATTATGGGCCTAGAAAAATCTATGAAGCTTGTAAATGATACAGAAGGTATGGAAGCATGTTTCATCACAATAGAAGAAGGCGAATTAATAAATAAATATAGTAGTGGGTTTGAAAAGTATCTTATCGCTACCTCTAATTAAAAAGTAAAGATTGATTCTTCAAATTCTAAGAATCTAATTATTTACAATAACTCGTTTAGTCACAATATTCACTCCATCAACAGAAAGTAAGAACAAGTAAATTCCTTCACCCAAGTTGACTTCCAATTGATTTTCACTTTCGTCAAATTGATTTACCAATTGGCCCAAAGAGTTAAATATTTGCAGACGCCAAGCTTGATTAAAGTTTGAATCGAAATCAACAACAACTTGACCCGAACTTGGATTTGGATGAATCTTCCAAACTAACTCTGAATTGAGCTCATTAATGTTTGACAAACCATCCACAACGATCTCTTCAACTCGAGTGCAATCATTTCCATCAGTTACAATTACTTCGTATGATCCAGCAGGCAGGTTCTCTGCTATATTTGCATTCAGGTTCTCATCATGAGTCCAATCGAAGCTATAAGGTGGAGTTCCACCAAAAGGAAAAAGGGAGATGCTCCCATCTGAATTATTTGCAGTGGCTGGAACGACTTCTAAACTTAATGAAATTGAATCAGGTTCATAAATGAAGGCTGACAAGGTATCAGTACAGTTTCCATCATCAGAAATTATAAAACTATATTCACCTACATCTAAATCTTGAACAACAACCTCACTTTCAAAAGGGTTACCTAAAAAGTAATAAGGAGGAATCCCTTCAAGTCCAGTTAATCTTACGGCTCCATTGGCTTCGCCAATACAAAAAATATTTTGCACAGTTGCAAAAGGGTCCAATGGCAATATATCTTCCCCATTAGGTCCTATAGAATCTATACACTTAAATTCACTTACAAAGGTATTGACGACTTCATTAGTAATAATAGGTGGATTGAAATCGAAATATATTTCTGCCTCATTGAAAATTTCATCTTTCTCTTCCAAATTTTTGATGTGTTCAAATACAAAAGACACTTGTCCTTGGCTTCCCGCCAAATTAATAGTACTATCTGGTAATAAGATATTATCAAAATGAAAGTGCAAGGTATTGGTGTAGTAATTTATTTCAGGAAGCACGGCATGCG
>CALHKJ010000278.1 GCA_938033975.1 uncultured Saprospiraceae bacterium
TTTTGAATTAGCGTTACACCTTTGCCATCATATCCTTCTGTTCGACTTTTTTGTACAAACGGAAAGCTAATTTCACCTTGATCTATCTTATTAAGTAATTCCGCTTTGTCATTTACGTAAGTGAAATTACTTGTAGGAAAATTGTTTTTTTTATAAAACTCTTTTTGTGTCCCCTTGTCCTTAATCATCTCAATCAAGTCAGGGTCAGGGAAGACCTTAGCTCCTTCGTTTTTCAGTCTTTGTAAGGCAATAGTATTTACATTTTCTATTTCAATGGAGATAATATCCATTTGCTTGCCAAAGTTGTAGACATCTTCTTCATTCGTAAAATCTCCTTTTGTAACCCTTTGCGACAATAAGCCAGCTGGATAGTTTGTATCCTTTTCCAAGAAATAAGGATGAATACCAAATCTCCCTGCAGCCAAAGCAAACATTCTGCCTAGTTGACCTCCTCCTAAAATTCCAATTTTTAACTCGTGTATATTGCTCATAAATGTTTATTCGTAACCGTATCTATCTTTCCAATTCTTTTTCAACATGTTGTTAAAGATGTCTTCTGTTTTGTTATTTCCTGGTTCGTAGAACTTGTGTCCATCCAAATATTCTGGAAGGTAATTCATGTCTACAAAGTTGTTTTCATAATTATGAGCATACTGATAATCAGAGCCATAATTTAAATCCTTCATCAATTTTGTCGGTGCATTTCTAAGCTGCAAAGGAATTGGTTCATTTGGATTTTTTTGTATTTCTGCTTGTGCTTTCAAAATAGCGCTATAAGCCGTGTTGCTCTTTGGACTACAAGCAAGATAAACCGCGGCCTGAGCCATCGGAATCCGTCCTTCTGGATATCCAATTTGATGCACAGCTTGAAAACATTGATTAGCCATCAACAGTGCATTTGGATTGGCCAATCCAATATCCTCTGCTGCAGAGATAATCATCCTTCGGCAAATGAACAATGGATCTTCGCCAGCTTCTACCATTTTCGCTAGATAATAGATAGCCGCATTTGGATCGCTTCCTCTTATGGATTTGATGAAAGCAGAAATTACATTGTAATGCTGTTCTCCTGTTTTATCATAAAGAACCATATTCTGCTGAATGGTATCTTCTACAAGCTGGTTGTCAATATTCAAAGACTTTCCTTCCAAGTTTTTGTTCACTACCAACTCAAGGCAATTCAACATTTTTCTTGCATCCCCATTAGAATATTTAATCAAGGCCTCATATTCCTTGATTTTAATTTTATAGCTACTCAAAAATGTATCTTGTTCAAGCGCATGGAGCATCAAGGCTTGTAATTCATCTTTAGTAAGTTGTTCTAAGACATAAACTTGCATTCTTGAAAGAAGGGCAGGTATTACCTCAAATGAAGGATTTTCAGTAGTTGCTCCAATTAATGTAATCACGCCTTTCTCGACAGCTCCTAAAAGTGCATCCTGTTGAGACTTACTGAACCTGTGAATCTCATCAATGAATAAAATAGGGTGAGGCTTACTAAACAAATGTTGTTGTTCTGCTCTCTGGATTACCTCCCTAATATCCTTTACACCTGAATTGATAGCACTTAAGGAATAAAAAGGTCTTTCTAGCTCCTTACTTAAGATGAAGGCTAGGGTAGTTTTGCCAACACCTGGTGGACCCCACAAGATCATGGAAGGTATTTGGTTACTTTTTATGATTTTGTATAACAAACCTTTCTCACCTACTAGATGGGTTTGACCGTAATATGAGTCAAGGGTTTGAGGACGCATCCTTTCTGCCAGAGGGATTTTAGGTTCAGTGCTTATCATTCTTAGCGTAAATTTATTAGAAATTTACATTCGCGTTTAATTTAGAGGCATGAATGATGTCTTAATTTTAATAGAAGAGGAATTAAGAGCCATTGCAGACCCAGAAAAAGCTGCAGGAATGAAGGCTTACATGAAGAATCATTTTGAATTCCTAGGGGTAGCATCCCCAGAAAGAAAGGTGATAAGTAGATTTATTTGGCAAGAATACAAGGCTACGGTTTTGATGGATTGGAGAGATATATTTAATTTTTTGTGGAATTGTCCAGAAAGAGAATACCAATATGTGGCAATGGATCTAATGCAAAAGATCAAAACTAAAATTCAGTTAGAAGACATTGAATTGATCCAAAACTATATTCTTGAAAAATCTTGGTGGGATACAGTTGATTTTATTGCATCCCATATGGCTGGAAAATACTTCGAAAAATTTCCCGAACAAATTCCAAACTTTATTCCATTATGGATGAAGTCAGAAAACATGTGGATCAATAGAACGGCAATATTGTTTCAGTTGAAATACCAGGACAAAACCGATTTCGACCTTTTGAGAGAAAATATTCTATACCATATTGATTCAACTGAGTTCTTTATAAACAAAGCTTCAGGCTGGGCTTTGCGTCAATATTCAAAATTTGATAAAGAAAGGGTAAAGCATTTTGTTGATGAACATCCCAATCTCTCCAAACTAACTATAAGGGAAGCTTCAAAATACCTTTAAAAAATAAGTCCATTCAATCTGATTGAATGGACTTATTTTTATCGTTTGAGTGCTCTTACTTGCCCTCTAATTCTTTTACCAATCTGTCTGCTTTGTAAACATACTTCAGTGCTGCATGGATACCTCCTGCGTGTACAGAAACAGTTCTGTTAGACTCTTCATCAAAGATAAAATTACCAGGCAGTGACTCGATGTTTCCATCAAAAATCAAACCCACAGCTTCTCTATTTTTATTGATCATCGGACTTCCTGAATTTCCACCGATA
>CALHKJ010000279.1 GCA_938033975.1 uncultured Saprospiraceae bacterium
CAATGGATGACCCTGAATTAAAATCACTATTCATTCCAGTCATCAAAAAAGAAATTTTTGAGCGACCCAGCGAAAAGATTGTAACTCAAACTCAAAATGAATTATCAGATGTAGCTTGGAAACCACAGGCACACCCAAGAAATATAAATTTCTTTTACAGGACCTCAGATTCAAGATCTAGAATAGTCTTTGAAGAGGATATGTTTAAAACAATTGATGGTAATAAGAATTGGACAAAAGAAGAACTTGATCAAGAGATTGATGCTAACCCAGCGGCCTTCTCTCCGAATGTGATTATGAGGCCTTTATTTCAAGAATCCATCTTACCTAATCTAGCCTACATTGGAGGAGGAGGAGAAATTGCTTATTGGCTGGAAAGAAAAGCTCAATTTGAACATTTTAGTGTTTCATTCCCAATGCTAATTAGAAGAAATTCGGCCTTGATTGTACCTCATAATCTGGAAAAGAAATTATCTAAATCAGGATTAAACTTTAGTGAATTCTTTGTCCACCCAGATAATTTAGTCAAGAACTACTTGGCTTCTTTAGGTGAAGATGCTTATTCACTCGATGCACAAAAATCAGGCTTGGAAGAATTGATGGTAGCAGCGGTGGAAAAAGCTAAAAATGCAGACCCTACCTTGGAGAAATTTGCTCGAGCAGAAATAAGCAAAATGCAAAAAAGTGTCGAAACAATTGAGAAGAAAATCAATAAGGCAATTAAAAGAAAAGAAGAGGTAGAATTAAATAGATTGTCAAGTATTCAATCTAAGTTGTTTCCTGAAAACGGCTTACAAGAAAGAAAGGAAAACATTTTTCAGTTCATCAATGATTATGGAATAGATTTTCTATCCAAGTTAGTCGAATCTCTTAACCCCATGAAAAAAGAGTTTACCGTATTTTTTATGCAAGCTCAAGATCTGCAGAATCAGGGACAGAAAAAATAAACAATAAATCACCTATTTTTTCTTTTAATTCCTTCCTGTGAACTATAAAATCTAAGAAACCATGTTCTAGTAAAAACTCAGAACTTTGAAAACCTTCTGGCAAATCTCTTTTAATAGTTTCTTTAATAACTCTAGGTCCTGCAAAACCAATAAGTGCTCCTGGCTCAGAAAAATTAATATCTCCCAACATAGCAAAAGAAGCGGTTACTCCTCCTGTAGTTGGATCAGAAAGGAAACTAAAGAATGGAATTTTATGTCTAGAAAGTAAAGCCAACTTTGCAGAAGTTTTAGCCATTTGCATAAGCGAAAATGCAGATTCCATCATTCTTGCACCACCAGACTTTGAGATAATCATAAATGGTACTCTTTCATCAATTGCCAAATCAATTGCCCTAGATATTTTTTCTCCAACCACACTACCCATAGAACCACCAATAAAACTAAAGTCCATTGCAGCAATAATCAATTCTTTCTTATTGACCTTTCCTTTTGCAACTGTTATAGCATCATTGAGTTGTGTATTCTTGTGAGCTTTTTCTAATCTCTGGCTGTATGGTTTGAGATCAACAAACTCAAGAAAATCTTTGGAAATGATTTCTTCAAAATAGGTAGAATATTTACCATCAAAAATGAGGTCAAAATAATCATGGCTGCCTATGCGAGTATGATGATCACATTTGGGGCAGAGATATAGATTTTCTTTAAGTTCCTTTATTGTAACAGTTTCACCACAGCCTTTACATTTATGCCATAGACCATCAGGCGTATCTTTTTTGAATTTAGTCGCCGTCTGAATGCCATCCTTAAATCTTTTAAACCACCCTTTACTTTCGTTCCGTTCTGTTCCGTTATCAGACATACTTGCTAGTTTGATATTAAAATTAGACGATTCTTAACAAATTACTGAATTGTAGAGTGGTTATTTATATATAAGTAAATGAAGCAATACACACTTGTCTAATAATCAGGGAGATAAGAACAAAAAATATTAAGATATATTATTAATTTCGCCCATATTACTTAACAAGAATCAAAGCTTTGATAAATATTGCAATTATTGGATTTGGGAAATTGGGAGTAAAAATTTCAGATCTTATCGATCAGGATCCTGAACTCAATTTAGGCTTAACTATAAATTCAAAAAATATTGATGAATTTACTGTTGAAAATTTAAAAAATATTGATGTTGCTATAGAACTCTCTGGTCCTAATTTTGCTTACGCAAATTTGATCAAGTTGGCAGAATACAAAATTGATACAGTTTGTGGCTCAACAGGATGGACAGAAAAGTTGGAAGAGGTAAAGCAAAAATACACCGACAATGAGACTAGCTTTTTATATGCCAGCAATTTTAGTTTAGGAATGAATATATTTTTTGAAATCAATAAACGTTTGGCAAAATTGATGAGTGGCAAAGAATTTGAAGCTAAAGTAAACGAAGTGCATCATATCCATAAGCTTGATTCTCCTAGCGGCACCTCATTAACTATTGCGAATGGCTTGATTGACAACAATCAAAAATATAATTCGTGGAAATTAACCGAGGACAAAACATCTGGATCAGAATTAGAAATACATGCTGAGCGAAAAGGTGAAGTTAAGGGAGATCACACTGTTGAGTACAAATCGAAATTTGAGTATTTGAGCTTACATCATTCGGCAAAAGATAGAGCTGTTTTTGCCGAAGGAGCATTAGCCGCCACCAAATATATTTTTCAAAATAAGGGAATTTTTGGAATGAATGATGTAATTGGAATTTAACATGCAACGAATAATTAAAAACTAGAATAATAAATATGAAAAATTACTTGATAATAATTTTCTTGAGTTGTGCACTTGTCTCTTGTAAGAATGACAAAAGCACTAATACTCAAAATGCAACTGCTGAAAATAATATTCAGACTAAAACTGGTAATAAGATAACCCAGAAGGTAAAAGTTGAAGCAAGTCCAGTAGGCTTGAATATTGATGCAAAAAAGGCCTTAGATATGATCGCAAAGGACAAAAACATAAAGGTTTTGGATGTGAGAACACCAGAAGAGATTGCTGAGGGTGCTTACCCAAATTCTCTACAAATTAACTTCAATGCTGATGATTTCAAATCAGAAATAAACAAACTTGACAAAAATGATACATATATAGTCTATTGTAGGTCGGGGGGAAGAAGCAAAAAAGCTGTCTCTATGATGAAGGCCTTTGGTTTTTCAAATGCTTATAACATGGAAGAAGGATATAAAGGATTTGCAAAGGCCAGCAAATGAGTCAACAATTTAAATATTTAATATTTTTATAATATATTGTAATCAAATACTAAACCATGAAGTACTTTACTATCTTAATAAGCTTGTTTTTTGCTTTTAGCTTAAGCGCACAAAGCTTCTATATTGATGCAGGAGTAAAAGCTCAATCAGGCGCAACAGCTTTGATAAATCAATCAGTTAACGACCACCCAAATTGGAACTATGATATTGGAACAGGATTTTCCTTTGGAGGAAAAGTTGGTTTCAACTTCGAAGATCATGGAATAACAGTAGATGTGCTTTTGAATAATGGTGAATCAGCTTTTGAATTTGATGGAAATCAAAATTTCGTTACTGATTATGCAACTACAGATATTTACCTTTTGTACAGATTAAGTAGATACAGAGGTTATTTGGAATTAGGTCCAAAAATGAACCTCGTTAGAAATGTTACTAATAGGGCTATTGATGGTACAGAAGAAGATGTTACTGATTTGTATTTGGACAACTCATACTCGGGTGTTTTGGGATTTGGTACCTACTTAATAGGAACTGATGGAAGATTCAGTGGTATTTTCGGACTTAGATTTGAATATGGTCTTACAGATATGCTTGATCAAACTTTGGGACAACCTTTGGGTTTGCCTATAAGACAAGATGGTCTGTACGATGATGGATATAATACAACTGTACCTTTCTTTGCAGGTCTGGTTTTCGAATTGAATTGGGGTATTGGATATTATGGAAAAGCCAGTTGTGGAGCCAGAGGAAAATTCATCTTTTTATAGCGACAAACAAACACGCATTTATAGATAGAGTCTAATTAGTTTTAGGCTCTATTTTTTTTGAACAATTTTGTGCATTCACTGTTTCAATAGCATGCATTACAATTATATCAAAAAGAAGCAGATTCTAAAAGTGGGAATTAATGAAGCTTGGGAGTTCTTTTCCAATCCTCAAAACTTGGCTAAGATTACACCCAAGGAACTAAATTTTTCCATAAAGTCTGAACCCGCTTCAAATATCTATCCAGGTCAAATTATAACCTATACAGTAAGTCCTATATTGGGGATTCCAATGAAGTGGATGACTGAGATCACTAATGTAAATGCCCCTTATCAATTTATAGATAACCAAAGAGTAGGACCTTATGATGTCTGGCATCATCAACACTTCTTTAAAGAAGTGCCTGAAGGTACACTTATGACAGACCTTGTCTATTACAGTATCTCACCTTGGAAATTAGGTGGAATAGCGGATAAGCTTTTTGTCAGAAAGCAATTGGAGAAAATATTCGACTTCCGATATGAAGTAGTCGAAGAATTATTTAATTCAGAAACTAAGAAATCTGAGTCTCGAAATTCTCCAAAAGAAATTAGAAAGACTGTATAATATCGTAGAATGAATCTTCTTTAAGAGAAGCACCTCCTACTAATCCTCCATCAACATCAGGTTGAGAAAATATCTCTTTGGCATTGGCAGGCTTGACCGATCCTCCGTAAAGAATCGAAATTGCTTCAGCACATTCTCTATCAAAATTATTTTCAATTACCTTCCTGATGTTAGCATGCATTGATTGAGCTTGTTCAGGACTAGCAGTTTTGCCAGTACCAATCGCCCAGATTGGTTCATACGCGATGACTACCTTTGACAATTGGTCCTTATCCAGCTTGCAAATACTATCTTCGAGCTGTTTTCCAACATATGCTTCATGGCTACCCTCTTCTCTCACTTCTAAAGGCTCTCCACAACAGTAGATTACTTCTAAATTGTTCTCAAATGCTTTGTGGATCTTGCTTAGGATTAAGTCATCAGTTTCGTTAAAATATTGCCTTCTTTCAGAATGACCAAGAATTACATATCCACACCCTACGCTACTTAGCATAGAAGCTGAAATTTCGCCTGTGTATGCTCCTTTATCCTCTTGGTGGCAGTTTTGACCTGCGATGGCCACCTTTTTAGCTGTGTTGCTCATTGAAAGTAAAGACACATAAGGAACACCCAAAATCACTAATACATCGTCTGGAAATGGCCTGTTTTCAAGGTTTTTAATGAAATTCTCACCAAAATTAGGATCGGTATTCATTTTCCAATTTCCTGCTGCTATTTTTTTTCTCATAATCGAATATTAAATTTTGACTTACTGGGTCATTTTGAGGTCGCAAAATATAGTATTATCATTTTAAAAGCATCATATTCGAACATAAAATAAGTAACTATATAAAATCAATTTTGAGCAAGGAAAATCCAATCATCCATAGAGACCTCAGCTGGCTCTCATTTAACTTTAGATTGCTTCAAGAAGCTACTGACAGGACTGTACCTCTTTATGAGCGTATCAAATTCCTTGCAATCTATTCTTCTAATTTGGACGAATTCTTCAGAGTAAGAGTGGCTAATTTAAAAAACCTAATTAAGGTAGGGAAAAAGACACAACGAAGCCTTGATTTTGAACCAAGAGAACTCCTCGAGAATGTATTGGATACTGTAAATGCGCAGCAAGAAGAATTTTCAAATATTATGGAAAATCAAATCATCCCTGATTTGAAAGAATATGGAATTCGAATGTTGAGGATGAAGGATCTCAAAAGTGGTCAAAAAGATTATATAGAAAATTATTTTAACGAGAATCTAATTCCATATGTGCAGCCGATGGTTTTGATGGAAAAAAAAATCAGACCATTTTTAAATAACGGTGCTTTGTATTTGGTTTTGAGATTACTAGATCTGGATGATAAAAAAGGGAAAGAGAAATATGGCATTGTCAAAGTCCCATCAGAATTTCAAGAGCGCTTCATAGTTTTCCCACATGAGAAAAAAGGAAAAAAGAATATTATCTTTTTGGATGATATCATAAGACATTGCCAAAAAATCATTTTCCCAGGGTTTAAAATATTGGACAGTTTCAGCATTAAACTAACCAGAGATGCTGAATTATATATCGATGATGAATTTGAGGGTGACTTAGTTTCGAAGATTAAAAAAAATCTTTCGAAAAGAAAAATTGGACCGGCCTCAAGATTGGTTTATGATCGGGAAATGCCTGTAGAGATTTTGGAAGTTTTGCAAGATGTATTTGACTTGAATGATTTTGATTGTTTGCCAGAAGGTAGATATCACAATAATGCCGATCTATTCAAATTTCCAAAACTTGGTATAGAAAGTCTCTCGGAAGCTCCCTTAAAGCCTCTTATTATCAATGATCTAGTCAATGGAAGAATATTTTCTATGATAGATGAAAAAGACTATCTTCTGCATGTTCCATATCATTCTTACAAACCTGTAGTGAACTTTTTCGAGCAGGCAGCTATAGATCCTTATGTCACCCACATTAAGATCATACAATATCGAGTTGCTGCGAAGTCAAAAATAATGGACGCTTTAATAAGGGCTGTAAAGAATGGAAAGCAGGTTACTGCATTTATCGAAATAAAAGCTCGTTTTGATGAGGCTGCTAATTTGGCTTGGGGAGAAAAATTAGAACTAGCTGGAGTAAAGGTTTACTATAGTATGCCCGGTTTGAAAGTACATTCTAAAATGGCATTGATTACCAGAAATGTAAAAGGTAATGAAGAAAACTTCGCTTATTTTTCAACTGGTAATTTCCATGAAGGAACTGCTAAAATTTATTCTGATCTTGGCTTATTCACAGCCAATAAAAAATTGATTAATGAGGCTAAAATTGTTTTTGATTATTTAGAAACTAAAAAAAGGCCGAAAAAACCATTTGAACATATTGCAGTTGGGACATTTGCCTTAAAAGCAAAATTGATCAAACTGGTTAAGCATGAAATGAAACTCGCTTCCAAAGGTCAAAAGGCGAAGATCATGTTAAAAATGAATAGTCTTGAGGATAGTGAGATGATAAACCTTCTGTATGATGCAAGCAAAGCTGGTGTCCAGATAACATTGATCATAAGAGGAATTTGCTGTCTTGTACCTGGTATTGAAGGGCTTAGTGAAAACATCACAGCTTTTGGTCATATTGATAGATTCCTAGAACATGCTAGAGTATTTATATTTCATAATGGAGGAGATGAATTAATTTATATTTCATCAGCTGATTGGATGGTCCGAAATCTGCATCACCGTATTGAAACAATGGTTCCAATACTTGACAAAAAAGTAAGGAAACAAATCAAGGATATTATTAATATTCAATCGAGTGATAATGTTAAAGCAAGAAGGATTCATTATAAAAAGAACAACAACTATAGAAAAACAGATTCTGAAGTACCAGTGAGGTCTCAAATGGAAACCTATTACTATTTAGAAAAAATTCTTTCAAAACAGAATTCACTTTAATAAATCATCGTTATTAGTTTATGAAATACTTAGTCTTCTCAATAATTATCTTGTTTTTTACATGTAGCCTACATGCACAAGTGGTTGGAGGAGGCCTTACACAAGACTCTACATTACTTGAAGAAGATATATATTTTGCAGACTCTACTAAAAAAAACGAAGAGGGGTTCTTTGCAATGTTTGAGGGAAAACCAGGAAGGGCTGCATTATATTCTGCGATCTTACCAGGAGCAGGTCAGATCTATAACAAGAAATGGATTAAAGCTCCTATTGTTTGGGGATTAGAAGGTACTGCCATTGTGTTAATTGGTTATTATGGAAATTTGCACAAGACCTTTGATCTAGCTTACAAAGGATTAAAAAGAGGAGAAATAACTGAAGCATTGGGCTACACGGATGCCGATGCACTAGGGGAAGTTCGAGATGAATTAAAACAATATAGAGACTACTCAATCATTGGTTTAGCTGCTGCACATGTTTTGAATATTGCTGATGCTTTTGTAGATCGTCATCTTTTGGAATTTGATGTTGACGAAGATATTTCTTTAAAATTCGGACCAACTGAACATGGAGTTGGACTAACTATGGCCTTCGATTAAAAATCAACAATCGTAACACCATCACCACCTGTTTCAGGACTAGGATGCCAATATTTTTTTATGTCCTTATACTCTTTTAATTTAGCATGAATCGCTTTTCGTAGAACGCCACCACCTTTTCCATGTATTATTCTTAAGCTGGTCAAATTACTCATTAAAGCATTATCTACATATTCTTGGACATGATCGACTGCATCTTTCATTGTATAGCCTCTCACGTCAAGTTTGTTTTCAAGGGCCATAGGATTCTGAACTGTTTCTGTCAAAACTGATTTTCGTTTATGAATATCAATTGGCATTTTTGCTGGCACCAAATCCCGTAAAGGAACATTCAATTTCATAAACCCCATTGATAATGAAGCCATATTTTTTGAAATGGCTAAAATTGCTGCCGCATCACCTCCAGTTCTCATCTTCACAAAATCACCTACTTTCAAGGTTGTATAATCGAAATCATCATTGTAATATATTTCTTCTTTGAGATCATCAATTTTATTTACAACCTCTTTCTTTTCGGCCTTTAATTTTTGTTGCAGTTTTTCAGCTTCCTCTAATTTCTTTTCTTCTTTTAAATCTTTTATGATTTTATTTAATTCTATTTCCGATACATTAAGTTCATTTAACTTAACCTCCTTTTTCTCCATTTTGAGTTTCTTCTTCTTAATCTCGAGATCCCCATATGCATTTTCATAGGATTTGATTAGTCTTTGCAAGTTTTGCTTTTCTTTCTCATTTTCTCGCAACTTCTTTTCATAGAGTCGTTTCTCTTCCTGCAAATCATTTAGTAGCTCATCAATTTCCTT
>CALHKJ010000280.1 GCA_938033975.1 uncultured Saprospiraceae bacterium
GATATGCTTAATGATGTTGAACTTGAAGCAAGTTTTGGTAGTTTAAAAACCAATACAAATATTTCTGTTTATCCGAGAGTTGTAAAAAAGGCACAGGAATTTGTATTGTACTTTGATAATGAAATTGAAGGAAATTATAAAGTTGAGTTGGTTGATTCAAGTGGAGATTACATTGAAACAATCTACAATAGTCAGTTAAGTGTTTTCAATGCTAAAAGCTCAATTACACTGGAAATTTTAACTCCATTGAATCCTGGAATGTATTATGTTGTATTAGCATCAAATGATTTTAGTCAGGCGACTAAATTGATGAAATTCTAAAATGACCTAAACAAATGACCAAGCAGCTCCTTCTTCGTTTTTAGGTAAGCTTTATTCTCTTCTTTTACCAAGGTCTCCAACGGTATTCTTTCTACCAGTTCAATACTTGATTGCTCAAATACTTCAATCTTTTTTGGATTATTAGTTAGTAACTTAATTCTCTTAATCCCTTCCGCCTTTAATATTTCTATGGCAACATTGAAGTCTCTTAAATCTGCATCAAAACCTAGTTCAATATTCGCTTGGATCGTGTCATAACCTTCATCCTGTTTGTTGTATGCCTTCAACTTATTAATGATACCAATCCCACGCCCTTCTTGCCTGAGATAAATAAGGATACCTCCTTCTTCCTCAATGATCTGCATACTTTTATTCAACTGCTCTCCGCAATCACATCGATTGGAATGAAAGAGATCGCCAGTAATGCATTCAGAATGAATCCTCACAAATACAACTTCATCAACATTGATTTTAGGAGAAACCATCGCAATATGTGGCATATTATTTTCTGATGTTGTTGAGTAGGCTTTCATATGAAAACGACCCCAATCAGTAGGCATGGTTGCTTCAGCTTGTTTTATCAGTTGTGTATTATTCAATGCTAATCTCTTTCTTCTTTACTAATGCAATTATGTCAATAAAGTTTCCTCTCAAGACAAAAATCACTGCAAGAATACTAATAAAAAATTGTATCAATCCTTTCAACCTGATGTCAATATCCAAATAATAGTGAACCATGAAAAGTAAAATAAAGCTGATGAAAGGAATGAACCAAATGTCGATAAGATTATAGTTCATTTTAAGCTTTCGTTGGGCTACAAAAAAGAATACAATTGAACTTGCGAAACCTGCAATAATGCCTGCCAATAAAACTCCCTCTAATCCATATTTTCCAGAAAGAACGTGATAGAGATATAAAAGAACCACCAAAGAGAAAATTGATATAACGCTTATCACTCTAGAGCTCTTTGTATAATTTAGCTGCATATTGAATAATAATAAATAGCTTCTTAAAAATACAATACATGTTGCAAGGGTGAAGTAGGGTATAGCTGCAATGAAGGTTTCTTCTTTTGTAACAAATGATAAATTATGCCCAATCAATAATATTCCTCCTGCCGCAAGCAAGTTTGCTGCCATATAGAATTTGATGAGTTTTTGAGCATACTTACCACTGTGATTTCCACCTCTTTGAAAGGACTCATATAGGAAAGGACGAATACCATTCATGACAGAGTCTGCAACCAAAAAAAGCATGCCTGCGATTGTCATCAATAAAGCGTATTGTCCTACTACTTTTAAGTTCAAGTAATTTTCCAAAATTATTCGATCACCGGTTGAGCTCAACCAATAGATTAACAAATAGGGTATAAGAGCAATGGAATATTTCATAGATGGCTTTATCATTGACCAGTCAAACTTAAAATTGATTATACCTTTCTCTTGCAAGATAATGTAGATAAAGGTCAATGAATAAGGAATCATAACTCCCAACAACAAACCATATACTCCTTTTTTAAAACCAAGGATTAAAACAATTTGAATAATAACTGCCAAAATTATTTGCGTAAGCAGAATGTAACTCAACTTGGCAAATTGCTTTTTATTTTTAAGATAAATGAAATAAACAGAATTTGTTGCACTTACCAAAGCAGATATGATCACAATCAAACCATACGGGTAAAAGGTTACAGATTCGTCTTTGAAAATAATTTCAAAAAGTAAAGGGCCACATAGTAAAAGAAAACCAAAACAGATAATTCCAAGGAATAATGAAAAACTGAATAGCTGGCTCAAATATTTTTTCGTAAGATTTTCATCATGATTATAATCCCAATAAAAGGTTGTCATAGATGAGTTAATTCTAAGTGTCCCTGCAATATTCACTATACCACTGACTGCAACCATCAATGTATACAATCCATACTCAGGTCCAGTTAAAACATTCAAGTATAAAGGAAGTAGAAATATGCCAAGCGCCGGCTTGATAAAGTTCAATGCTACCATTAAGGCCGTTGCAGATACTACGCTTGATTTTCTTTCCATAAGTTTGTGCAAAAATAAAGGGTTTCAAGAATTAATCCTGAAACCCCTTAATCTATATAGGTTTTAATCTATTTCAAGATATTGATAAATCGACTCTCCATCTTTCTTCCCATGTCCACTTGCAGTATATAGATTCCATTTGCTAATTGATCTAGTTGTACTTCCAAGTTCACATTACCTGCAGTCAGATTTTTAAACGTTTCAGTTTGAAGCTTATTTCCATAAATGTCCATTATTTGAATTTTTACTTCACCTTCCTCATATTGGTCAAATTCTATTTCGATAAATTCTGAAGCCGGATTAGGGAAGACTTCAACTTGGAATTTTGAAACACGATCATCATTCCAAATATTTGAAACTGCAATGGCATTTGCACCAATATATTTTACAACCTTGTAGCTGTAATTTGATTCAACTAATTTGTTAGTATCCTCATTGTAAGTCATATCATAAGCTTTATCAAATCTATTCATGGATATCATTTCAAAATTCAAACCATCACCAGATCTTAATAAAGCATACTTATCACCTTCTTCAAAGTTTTCATCTGTCCAAGTTAAACGACTAATTCCATTTTCATGGAATCCTGACAACTGAATATCTTCAACCAATTGAGTAGTGAAACCAACAAATACAAAACCGGCATCCACATTCAGCATAGAAGTTACACTTGTTACTGCTATGGCATCAGTCAAACCGTTATCTTCTGCATCACTATCTTCATTGTCATTAAATGATTGATCTTTAACAGTAAATATAAATCCTGCTGGAGCTTCAAATTGAATGAAGTGATCTGCTGTTGATAAATTGGTGAAAGCATACCTACCTAAAACGTTAGTAGTTGTTGTTTCCAATATTTCCATATTTGCATCTAATAAGTGCACAGTAACACCAGTGATACTTTCCTCTACAAAATCTTGAAGTCCGTTGCCGTCGTCCTCCCATGTTCTTCCTCCAATTGTAGCTCTGGCTGGAATCAGACCGACATCAATACTAGTTATAACATCTTCTTGGTCAAGTGCAAACACTTCACTTGTTCCAGTCATATCGATATTACTATCAATTGTATCATCATTGCCTGAGTAAACTTGAGTGAATTGGAAACCATCAGGTTTTTCAACAAATATAAAGTAGTTGCCTGGTCTTAAATCTTCAAACATGTACATACCATTATTGTTGGTAGTTGTTCGATCAATTTCACCTTCACCTTCTCTGAATATCGCAACTTCAACATCTTCTACACCAAACTCACCAAATTCTTGAGTCCCATCAAGATCAATATCATTCCATATATAATTTCCTACAAAGGCAGGTTGGTATATTCCACAATCAATATCATCAGAAAATACTCCCGAACCAATAGAGAATATATTTGAAGATCCATCTTGGATTAAATTAGTCACGTCAGAATCATTAGAAGTATTGCCTCCTCTAAAAGCAGCAGTCGCTAAATATCCTTCTGGTAGGTCAAAGACAACAAAATAGTCTCCTATTGGAACATTATCAAACAAATAATAACCTGGCTCTCCATCTGAATCATCAGTTGTAATTGTAGATCTTACAAAATTCATTTGATCGTCATATAAATTTACTGTTGCATCGTTCACACCAGGTTCTCCATTATCTTGAACTCCATTTCCATTATTGTCTATCCAAAGTAAATTTCCAATACTTCCTGGTGAGGACTGTAGCCCAATATCAACATTACCTCTTTGTTCTCCTGAAGTAAGACTTATAGTTGCTGTTGTACCTGCACCATTACTATTATCAACATCTGAATCTAAATTGTCGTCTCCAGCATTTTCGATGGTTACTGATGTTCCAAAATTTAAGTTTAATCCAACGTAGTAATTTCCTGGCTTAAGATTATTAAATAGATAGAATCCATTTTCATCTGTAAGAGGATTAATACCAGTTGTTGTCATTAATAATTGTTGACCTGTCTCATCAAATAATCTCACGATATAATCATTTGCTCCTGGCTCATCATCATCTTGAAGTCCATTACCATTGAAGTCAAACCAGACATAATCACCTATGCTAACAGGGTAGTAGTAACCGGCATTTACTCCAGTTATCTCAGTGCCATCTTCAAAGCTTAAAGTTTCAGTTTGGAAAACTTCATTTTCTAATACTATGTCTGAATCTATTTCTGTATTAGTCCCTACATTAATGCCTGTGGCAGTGCTAGTCGACTCAAGGTCAAATACCAATGTATAGTCACCATTAGGAAATCCTGAAAATTCATAATATCCTTCTTCAAGATCAGTGCTCATACTGGTAGTATTATCCAATACTGCTCCTGTTGAAAAAACCAATGAAACAGAAACTCCATTTCGTCTGTTGTCATCAGAATCGAGAATACCATTTCCGTTCACATCTTCATAGACAATACCTGCAACAACATTTTCATCTGAGCCACCTCCGGTATTATTTCCACCGCCATTGTCAACTTCTTCAATGTAAAGCCCAAAATCTAAGTTGCTCAAACTAATACCATCTGTTAAAATAATCGGCCCTGCCACTGCAATGCCATCTATCAATAATAAGTCGGAATCAATTTCCTCATTTGCAACTGCTTGACTTGGAGATATTTCAAATGTATCAACCGAAACAATTATGTAATAATTGCCAGGCATCAAATTATTGAATTGATAAGCCCCATTTGTGTCGCTCAATCCCTCCGCTATGAAGTTGTCGTTTTCATCAAAAAGACTAATCAAAATATTTTCAAAACCTTGCTCATCATCGTCTTGGATTCCATCTTCATTAGTATCATTCCAAACATAATCTCCAATAGAATTTAATGGAACAGCTCCTCCGGTTATTTGCATACTTGTGTTTGCAACAACTGTAATACAATCACTTGAGCCTTGTTCGATTAAGTTATTGATTTGACTTTCTCCAGTATTAAGAAGAACAAAATTATCTTCCGTAGGGAATACAATATAATAGTTGCCAGCTTCCAAGTTTGTAAAACTAAATGCTCCTTGTTGATCAGTGGTTGCTGTTGTCACTTCTTCACCAGCACAGGTTTTTAAGCTAATAATAGCACCCGCAATACCTGGATCATCTGTCAATATTCCATCACCATTTCTATCTCTTACAAATGTACCATTGATTACACCAAATTCAGGTTCAGGGTCTATTCCCTCTATTTCAATAAACCCAAAGTCATGATCAAGTTGATCCACGCCATTGAATAATGTAATTACATCTGAGGTCAAAACATTATTCATCAAAGTCCCTTCCGAATCTTGTGTATTATTTCCTGCTCCTATTAGTGTACTACTGTAGTCTTCATTTGATAAATTAATTGTAATTCTATATTCACCTGGAATGAGATTATCGAATTGGTAAAATCCATTCGTATCTGTTATTGTATTATCTATGAGCTCTCCTGAATTATCTATAAGTCCAACTACAACTTCTGCAATTCCATTTTCGTCAACATCTTGTAGACCATTTTCATTTTCATCTAACCAAACATAATCTCCAATACTTGCCAAAGGAATGTATCCAATGCTTATATTGTTGCTGTTACTAGGACTAACTGTAACGCAAGATGTAGCACCTGCCATAATTACATTGTTTACATCACTATCACCTGCACTAAGTATTTCAAAATCTGCTTGATTATTAACAACAACAAAGAAGTCTCCTTCTAATAAATTTTCAAAACCAAATGAGCCATCTGAGTTTGTTAAAGTGCTATTGAGTAGGACAAGGTCACAACTATATAAAGTTACAGAGATGCCCTCCAAACCATTCTGATCATTGTTTAGTAAATCACCATTTGCATCACTCCAAACCGACCCGTTGAGACTGCTTGTACTTTGGAAGAATCCAAAATCATGATCAAACTGATCAACTCCATCTCTTAAAGCAAACATAGATGACTGAATGAAATTTCCTGTTACAGCTCCTTCTGAGTCTGTGTCAAAATCACCAATATTTGATTGAGTCAAGTTATAACCCATAGGAGTTTCAACTTGCAAATAATAATTTGAGGCAGGTATATTTTCAAAGCTATAAATACCAGATTGATTAGTCCAAGTGGTTCCAATTTCCTCACCGGATTCTGACATTAAATTTATATATACACTTGGCATGCCTGTTTCATCCACATCTTGAATTCCATTTCTATTTTGGTCTAGCCAAATGTAGTCTCCTATATCACTTGTTGGTATGACACCTAACAAAGTTTCTAAACTTGCCCCATTAGTAACAGTAAAACAATTTGTGGTCCCATCCTCCTTTAAATCAGAATCCGATCCTATTGCAAATACTTCACCGTCAACATTTTCAACTTCTAAATAATATTCACCAGCGACAATTGGTGAAAAGCTAAAGATTCCTTCAGAGTTGGTTATTGTTGAGGTGATCTCAGTTCCTTGACAAGTTTTTACTCTTATTGTTCTATTTGCAATTCCGGATTCATTTCCATAAATGTTATCACCATTTCCATCTGACCATAACCTTCCATTTATGGATCCACCTGTTCTTCTAAAACCAAAATCGACATCCATATTTTCAGTACCATTAATCAAACTAAAAACTTCCGAGGAAATAACTCCATTGATCATAATTCCATCAGAGTCAAGACTCTCATCAGAGCCAATATTTGATTCTGTAATTTCATACTCTGGTATAGCTTTAACTTCAATGTAACAGTTGCCTGGAAGAACATTGTCAAAAATGTAGATGCCTTCAGAATTTGTTATTGTTGTTGCCAGCAATTGATCATCTGTGTCAATTAGTCTCAACTCAACATTCTCCATTCCTGGTTCATTGTTGTCATAAATTCCGTTTCTATTTACATCCTCCCAAACTCTGTCTCCAATTCTTGAAAATGGAATGCTTCCTCCGTTGATAGTTATTGTTGATTCGTCTTGAACAACAAAGCATGCAGTTGCTCCCTCTGTTATTATATTATCAATTTGGCTTTCGCCTAATGTTGATGTCATCATTCCACCAATTGGACTAAAAACCAAATGGTAGTTTTGCCCTACAAAACCAGTGAAGGTAAATTGTCCCGATTCATCTGTAGTTCTTGTTGCTATGATAGCTCCATCGCAATTGTAAAACCCTACTGTTGCTCCATGAATTCCAGCATTGCCTGCAAAAGATCCATCACCTTCGCTATCACTAAAATAAGTCCCTGTTATACTTGCAGTTCTTTTAATGAAACCAAAATCAATTGTCAAGTTTGATTCACCGTCAAATAAGTTTATGATCTCTGACTTTACCTGCAGATTTCCAATATCAGTTCCATTACTATCCATTGAAGGATCATCATTTGGATTTAGTACTGTAGGTAAATAAGTTACCGAAGGATAATTAGCGACAACACAATATTGTCCTGCAGGTAGATTATCAAAAAGATATAAACCATCTACTCCAGTTATCGTAGTTGCCACCTGTTGGTTTGCATTGTCAAATAAAAATAATTGTAGACCAGCTATAGGCCAATCTAAATTTTCATGTATACCATTTTCGTTTTCATCAAAAAATACATAGTTGCCCAATTGTCCAAGAGGAATATAACCAAGTTTTATTTCTTGACTTTCGTTTGGAACAACTTCTACGCACGATGAGTTGTATGTTCCTTCACCAAATGCACTATCACCGCCAATAGCAGCAATCATACCTGCGGTCTCCGGTGTTGAAACAAAGTATTGTCCAACAGGTAAGTTTTCAAATGTGTATCTTCCATCTGCATTTGTGATAGTACTTGTTACAACTGTTCCATCACATTGATGAAGCGTAACCATTACATTTGGTATACCTGGATCATCAGTAATGGAACTATCCCCATTTCTATCACGGAAAACACATCCGGCAATTGATCCAAATTTAAATGACCAACCAAAATCTATATCGTCTCTATGTTGTCCAGGATCAATGCTGAAAAAATCTGAACACATCGGCCCATATGCAAGGTCGTAATCGCTATTAGTATTTTCATCTGGATTTGGACTTGTACTTACTTCACAATCATCAGTAGGCTCGCTTGTCTTGATTTTATAATTCCCCGCATACAGGTCAGTAAAAAGATAATTACCATTGCTATCAGTAAATTGATCTTCTAGGAAAAAACCACTTTCGTTAAATAATTGTACACGTACACCTGCTATTCCACTTTCACCATTGTCTTGCACTCCATTGCTATTTGCATCTTTCCAAACTAAGTTTCCGACAGAGCCAAGTGTGCAATCCATAATCACAAAATCCATACAGCATCTGTCATGACCTTCAGGTGTAACACAAACTTGGTACGAGCCTTCGATATTATCAATAACATTCAGGTTAAGAATGTGCTGATTTGTTTCAGAATATATTTGTTCAAAATTTGAAGGGAACTCCCATTGAAAATTTTCTACACCATCAATACGTTCAGTTGAGAATACGATACACTCATGTGCACAAAGATTGTGTGGCGGAGTATAAAATACACTCACTGCCACTTGGTCAATAATGGCTCTTACAAATTCATCAGTTTGATTTTCTATTTGAATCACAAAACCAAATTCTTCTGAATTAACTTCAGAAGCTGACCACTCTTTATCCCATGTGTCAGCATAGTATCCATATTTCCACCACCTGTCATAAGCCAGAGAGTCATTGATCCACTCAGTGCCAAGAAGGGAAGGCAGATCTGCTACATTATTTCCGACAGGACCATTTGAGTATAGCTGCAATTGCATCTGACTTATCTGACCTTCACCAATTGATTGTCCTTCTATTGCTATTTGTAATCCATTGATGGTTGCAAGATCAGGAACATTAAAATCAAAACCAGAAAATCGAAGTACGTGTGTACGATCGTATCTTTCTAAGTCAACACTCAAGTACTGATCGTCTGCGACTCGCGCATTTTCTAAATTATTCCAAGAGTTTTTTCCTAAGAAATGATTCATTTCTTGAACAACACTTGGATGTCTTTTTGCCTGAACTAAGTCAGGTGAAAAAGGAGCTGTAATATCACAAGATTGGTTTTGAGAATAAATTGTACTTGGGGTAGCGATTATGATTAGTAGCATAGCTACTATCAAATTTTTGACAGTGAGACCCATATTGTAGTTTTAGTTAAATTTTACCGCATTTTACTGCAGCTGAGTTCCTACAAATATATGATAAATATCTATATATATAGATATTTGTAATGTGTTTTTATATGTCTTATACAATAATAAAAAGTAGAATATTGAAAACCATTTATAAAAGGAGTCAATCTATAAGTGAAAAACTTACAAGCTTGATTTGAACGACCTGAGTCAATTGCTACCATTGAATTATTTGCGGAAGCGAGCTAGAAAAACTATGCTTGAATTGCACATTAGTTGAGAAAGTATTTAGGTGGTAAGAGTATGAAGAAGAAGTACAAATGGTAGCACAAAAATGAAGGCATCGAAACGATCATAGAAACCTCCATGTCCTGGTAATAAATTGCCTGAATCTTTTATTGAATGCAGTCGTTTAACATGACTCGCAACCAGATCACCAAATGCTCCAAGTATCCAAATTATTAATCCAAAGAAAAGCCAAAATTGAAAAGTGCTAAATTGAGTAAGGCTAAAAATTACGTAAGAAAATAGCATGACACACATGCCCGCACCGTAAAAACCTTCCCATGTTTTTTTAGGAGAAATACTTGGAAAAAATTTTCTTTTGCCAATTTGTGAACCAACAAAATATGCACTACTGTCACTTACCCAGATCAAAATCATAATACCTATAAACAAGTAATATAAACTTGAGTGCAACTCTTGAAAGTAGGCAACCACAAAAGGTGAAACAATATAAAGGGCAGCTAGTATTGACTTGAACTTCTCATGCTTAATTTTAGGAGCATTCAAGTATAAATTTCCAATCAATACAAAATTTAAAATGCAGATTGGAATCAATATAAAAGCTGGATGTACAGAATTTGCGCAAAGCAAAAAAACAGTTGTAACTAACATGAAAAAAAGAAGCCAATCTATAAGTTTGAATTTAGTCATTTGGCTATACTCAATCAAAGAAAGTATTGGGATTAAAGCAAGTAGAATAAGTCTACCTACATTGTGAAATAACAGCAAGGCTAAAACTACTGCTCCAAAAATGATCCCAGTTATTACTCTTTGTTTCAAGACTGTTTAGTTTTGTAAATGTTTTCAAACCAAAGAAAACTAAATTATGACCAAACTGAGTGTGAATATCAATAAAGTTGCTTTGATCCGGAATTCAAGAGGGGAGAACTTGCCAAATTTAAAACAAGTAGCAATCGATTGTGAAAGTTTTGGCGCTGACGGCATAACAGTGCATCCTCGACCAGATGAAAGGCATGTGAGATATGATGATATTCCAATACTTAAGGAAGTCGTTAAGACAGAATTTAACATTGAAGGCTATCCCAATGATAGATTTATAGAAATGGTCTTGGAAAATAAGCCACACCAAGTAACACTTGTTCCAGATCCTCCGGGAGTGCTTACCTCTTCTCAAGGATGGAATATCAAAGAAAACAAGAGTTTTCTATTGGAGGTCATTGAATCTTTCCAAGATGCAGGAATCAGGGTATCAATTTTCATGAATCCAGATTTAGAACAAATATCACTGGCTCCAGAGGTGAAAACAGACAGAATTGAGCTTTATACTGGCGATTTTGCCCGAAATTATGCGAAAAACAAGGAAAAAGCTGTTGAAAAGCACATTGAATCATCAAAATTGGCTCAAAACCTAAAAATAGGTTTAAACGCCGGCCACGACCTAAATTTGGAGAACTTAAGATTTTACAATGAACAAGTTGTTGATTTACAGGAAGTTAGCATAGGTCATGCCTTGATTTCAGATGCTTTATACTATGGGCTAAGCAATACAATTGGCATGTATAAGAGACTCTTAACACCAATTAGAAGCTAAAAATCTCCTCATCTTCCCAACCATTAGGCTCTGCTTTGTGGTCTACTAAGTAGTAATCATTATGAAAATGTTATGAAAAGACATTTCTATTTAAGAAAATTTAAACATTTTGGTTAAATTTAACCTTGTAGAAAAACGAACAACTATACGAAATCATTAGCTAATCCCATGGCTATCAATTATTTAAACTAGAATACAAAATTTTATACTTATCACTTACATAACTAAAAAACGTAGTATGAAGAAACTAGCATTTCTTTTATCCATTATGTTCCTTTTTGCTGGGACTATGATGGCACAGACAACAGTTAATGGTACCATTACGGATGATTCCGGTGAGCCATTGATTGGAGCAAGTGTATTGGCCAAAGGAACAACCGTTGGAACAATCACTGACATTGATGGAAATTATTCCATCACACTTCCTGACGGAGTTAACACATTGGTTGTTAGCTATGTAGGTTATAATGACCGTGAAGTCGTTGTAACTACCCCAGGATTATTAAACATCAATTTATCTTCTAATTCAGAGTTATTAGATGAGATTGTTGTAACGGCATCTGGTCTTGAAAAGAACAAGAGAGCAATCGGTTATTCCTTGCAAAATGTTGATGCAGGAGAAATTCTCGATTCTAAAGAGACCAACATAGTTAATGCCCTTAGTGGAAAAGTTGCCGGAGTACAAGTTACTTCTTCAGCTGGATCACCAGGTGCATCAGCTAGTATTAGAATTAGAGGTTCTGTTTCAGTAAATAAGAGCAATCAGCCTTTATTTGTTGTAGACGGTGTTCCTATTGATAATGGTTCAGGTGGTGCTGGAAATGGTACTGCAGGTGTTGACCAATCAAACAGAGCAATTGACCTTAACCCTAATGATATCGAGTCAATGACTGTACTTAAGGGTGCTTCTGCTACAGCTCTATACGGAGTAAGAGCAGCAAACGGAGCAATTGTAATCACAACGAAAAAAGGAAAATCGGGTAAGCCTGTAGTAAATATTTCTACATCTTATGGAACAGCTGAAGTAAACAAACTTTCTGAAAGACAAAGCACATATGCTCAAGGAAGATTTGCTAACGGTGTTGCTCAATATAGAGGTCCTGAAACTGGTGAAGGAGATAGCTGGGGTCCATTAATTTCTGAATTAGAATACGATGGAGATTCTGACTATTTATTTAGCTCATTAGGAAATTTAGTACCTAAAGGAGAAGGAAATGGTCAACCAGCTCAAGCTTTTGATCCATATAACTTCTTCGTTACTGGTCAAACAATTGATTTGAATGCATCAGTAGCAGGAGGAACAGACGCTATGAGATACTATATCTCAGGAGGAAGACTTCAACAAACAGGAGTTGTACCTAATGCTGATTTTCAAAGAACATCATTCAGAGCGACAATTGATACAGACATCACAGATAGACTAGAAGCTACAATGTCAGCAAACTATGTTAACTCTGGTGGGTCAAGAATTCAAAGAGGTTCAAACCTACAAGGAGTGATGTTGGGATTAATGAGAAACGCACCAACATTTGATATTGGAAATGGTCTTGCTGGTCAAGAAGCAGCTGACAATGTTTCATCATATGTAAATGCAGATGGATCACAAAGATCATATAGACACGGTATCTATGACAGTCCTTATTGGACAGTGAATAGAAACCCTGCTAACGATGACGTAAATAGAATCATTGGATATACTGGATTGAAGTATAATTTTACTGATTGGTTATTTGCACAATACAA
>CALHKJ010000281.1 GCA_938033975.1 uncultured Saprospiraceae bacterium
TGCTGGAAATATTGGTTTTCTAGGAGACCACAGAAGACTTAATGTCGCCATGACAAGAGCAAAGAAGAAATTGGTGATAGTCGGTGACATGCTCACCTTAGGCAAAGACCCAATTTTTCAAAGACTTCTCGAATATTCAGAAAAAATTGAATGCTACAGCTCAGCTTGGGAATACATGTCCTATTAAATAAAGCCCCTTGTTAGCTTGCAAAATCTCTAGAAAACTTAATAAAATGAAGCTTTCTAGCTGATTTAAGCCTGTAGAGATACAAAAATACATATATCAATCGCAAGTTTGCGTATTTTTCTGTACTTTGAGTATAGAAAATTGACATGAATAATTTATCCTCAACAGAAATTTGCATCATTGGAGGTGGCATCGCTGGAATAGTTGCCGCCTTAGAACTGTTGGATAAAGGTAAAGAGGTTACAATAGTTGATAGGGATCTAGAATCTGAATTCGGTGGTCTGGCCAAATGGGCTTTTGGAGGAATGTTTTTCGTAGATACAAAACATCAAAGACGCAACGGAATAAAAGACTCAACCCAGCTTGCCAAAAAAGATTGGTACAGCTATGCCCAATTTGATGAATCAGATATTTGGGGCAAAAAGTGGGCGGACGAATACATTGATACCTGCACTGAAAAAGGATATGATTGGCTTAGGTCACAAGGCTTAGATTTTTTCAGTGTCATCAATTGGGCTGAAAGAGGAATGAAAGAAGATGGTAATTCTGTGCCAAGATTTCACATGGTTTGGGGCACAGGATGGGAACTAGTGAAAGTACTCAAGCGTAAATTAATTGAGCATCCAAAAAATAAAAACCTAAAGTTACTTTTCCAATGTAGGGTGCAAGATTTGATTGTCAGCAACAATAAGGTTATTGGTTGTAAGGGATACAATGAAAAAATTCAGACCCCATTCGAAATAACTGCAGAAAAAACGATCATCGCCACTGGAGGTATTAATGGAAGTATTGATAAAGTAAGATCAAACTGGGATAAACGCCTTGGACAAGCTCCTCAAGTAATCCTAAATGGTGCGCACAAATATGCAGTGGGTGATTTACACGAAAGTGTAGAAGAAATCAATGGAAACGTTGTGAATCTTGAGAAGCAATGGAATTACGCAATGGGCATCAAACATTATGCGCCAAGAAAGCAAAATCATGGCTTAAGTCTTGTCCCTTGTAAGTCCGCACTTTGGATTGATGCTACTGGTAAAAGAATAGGCCCTACGCCTTTAGTTACTGGTTATGATACTCGGTTTTTAGTCGAACAAATAACCAAACATCAACACAAATATTCTTGGCAGATTCTAAATAGAAAAATTGCTTTGAAGGAGTTTGCAATCTCTGGTTCGGAACACAACCCAGCCATAAAAAATAAGAAATATCTAAAGTTCATTGCAAATGTGATTTTTGGCAATAAAAAATTGGTCAATAGCATGATTGACAAATGCGAAGATATCGTCACCGCAAATACAATTGAATCATTGGTGGACAAAATGAACGCAATGGACAATCCTGTGATGGTTGACCTTAAAAAACTTAATGAAGAGATTGAGGCCTACGATAAGAAAATTGATGAAGGAAGCCCATACAAAGACAAACAACATCAACTTATTTTAAATGCAAGAAAGTGGAGAGGAGACAAAGCAAGAACATGCAATCTTCAAAAAATTGGAGCTCAGAATGCTGGTCCGTACATTGCCATTAGATCATTTATCTTATCCAGAAAATCCTTAGGAGGAATTCAAACGAATTTAAATTGTGAAGTTCTGAGAAAACCAAATAGCGCTGGTAATCAAGAAACAATAAGTGGCTTGTACGCTATCGGAGAAGCTGCTGGTTTCGGAGGCGGGGGTATTCATGGGAATAAATCCCTTGAGGGCACTTTTCTGGGTTCTTGTGTCATTACAGGACGCAAATGTGCAGAAACAATAAACAAGTCATAAATGATTAGAAAAGAACATACATGCATTATTGGTGCTGGCCCTGCTGGGCTTGCAGTTGCTGGTGTTCTTACTCATCAAGGAAAGAAATTTTCCATTTTTGAAAAAGAAAAATCAGTCGCCCCAATGTGGCACAAACATTACGACCGACTGTGCTTACACACTGTAAAACAATATTCCGCATTACCTTACTTCTCAATTCCAAAAAGATTCCCAACTTATCTCACCAGAGAGAATGTGATTGAGTATATGGAATTATACAAAGATCATTTTAAGATAAATCCTGAATTTGATACTGATGTTTCCAACATTAAAAAGAAGGATACATTTTGGGAAATTGAATCCAACAAAGGCTTAGTACATTGTGAAAACTTGGTTATTTGTTCAGGCATCAATAGAACACCAAACTACCCTTCTTGGCAAGGTTTGGATCGAAGCAATAAAAACATTGTTCACTCAAGAGCCTACAAAAATCCAGATCCATTCTTGAACAAAAAGACCTTGGTTGTAGGCATGGGAAATACTGGTGCAGAGATTGCCTTGGATCTTGCCAACCATAACGTCGATGTTGATTTATCGGTTAGATCGATTGTCAATATTGCTCCAAGAGATCTATTTGGAAGACCTTCTCAAAAGTCTGCAAAGATGCTTGAAAAATTTCCATTTGGAATTGGTGACAAAATTGGCACATTCATGAAGAATCTTGCTGTTGGAGATCTAAGTAAATACGGATTAGAACACTCAAGAAAGTCTGTGGTCAAACAATTAAAAGAAACTGGCAAAACAGCAGTCTTGGATCTTGGTACTGTTGCAAAAATCAAAGAAGGAAAAATAAAAATCAAAAAGGGAATAAAGGACATTCATGACACTTCTGTAAATTTTGCTGATGGTACCAGAAAGCAATATGACAAAATAATTCTAGCCACCGGCTACAAAGCAAAAATTGAAGAGTTTTTTCCAAATATAGAAACTCAATTCAATCAAGATAACATACCAAAAAACTGGAAAGGAACAGGAGAATTTGACTCTGTTTATTTCTGCGGATTTGACAATTATAAATTAGGAGGAATCCTAGGTACAATATTTACTGATTCACAAAAAATAGCTAACGACATATGAATACTTATTTTAATTATGAAACACTAAAGTTTATTCTCCATGATGTACACAGAATGAATGACATCTTGAAGGGAGATAGATTTAAGGATATTGATTCTGACATGATCAATATCTTATTGGATGGAGTAAAAGATTATTGTGACAAAGAACTATTTCCAATTTTTAGAGAGATGGATGAGAAACCAGCCTACTATGAAGATGGAAAAATTCATGTTCACCCTAAGGTTGGAGAGGTGATGACTGATTTTGGAGAAATGGGTTTAATCGGAGGTCATTTTGATGAGGAATTTGGAGGAATGCAACTACCCCATTCTGTGATCAATGCAGCCTATACAATTGTATCTACCGCCAACAATAACATGTCTGGATATCCTGGACTGACAACTGGATCTGCATCATTGATTACTACTTTTGGTTCTCAAGAACTTAAGGATACCTATGTAGAAAAAATGCTTACAGGACAATGGGCTGGCACTATGTGTCTGACTGAGCCTCAAGCAGGAAGTTCTCTTTCTGACATTACTTCTTCCGCTTCCGCAAATGAAGATGGTTCTTACAATGTAAAAGGACAAAAAATCTTCATCTCAGGCGGAGATCATGAATTCACTGAGAACTTCATTCACTTGTTTTTAGCAAGGATTGATGGTGCACCAGCAGGAACAAAAGGAATATCATTATTTGTTGTTCCGAAAATGAAAATAAATGAAGATGGAAGCCTTACTCCTAACAATGTAAAAACCATTGCTGATTTTCAGAAAATGGGACAACGAGGATATTGCACAACCCACCTTGCATTTGGTGAAGACGGAACTACTCAAGGTTGGTTAGTAGGTGAAGAAAATAGAGGATTGAAGTACATGTTTCAAATGATGAATGAGGCAAGAATTTCAGTAGGAAGAGATGCTACAGCAGTTTCGATTGCAGCATACCACGCTTCACTTCAATATGCAAATGAAAGAACACAAGGAAGAAAGCTCAAGAAATCTGGAAAGAAAGATGCAAGTAATGATCCAGTAAAAATTATTGAACATGCGGATGTGAGAAGAATGTTATTATTCCAAAAAGCTGTTTCTGAAGGTGCACTTGCATTAATCCATGAAGCTTCATCAATCCACGATAGAGGTTATCAAGCAGAAGGAGATGAGAAAAAGAACCTTCACTTACTTTTGGAATTAATTACTCCAATAGCAAAGACCTACCCTTCAGAAAAAGGTAAAGAAGCTGTTGATAACGGCTTACAAATCTTAGGAGGATATGGATTCTGCACAGATTTCATTCTTCAACAATACCTGAGAGATGTAAGAATCATGTCAATTTATGAAGGTACTACTGGTATTCAATCTCTAGATCTACTGGGACGTAAAATTCCAATGGACGGTGGGAAGGCAGTGCAACTGCTTGTTGCAGAATTCCAAAAGGAAATGACAAGAGCAAAAGCTCATGAGAATTTAGCACCATATGCGGACAAACTTGCAGGAGGCATGAAAACAATCGAAGGTGTGTTAGGAAAAATCTCTGGTCACGCTATGCAAGGTGAATTTGAAAAGTATCTTGCTGATGCTACCCCATTCATGCAAATTTTCTCCACCGTAGTAATTGCTTGGCAATGGCTAAAGATGGCCAATACTGCCCAAGAAGCATTGAGTAGTGGCGAATTGACATACAGTAAAGAATTTTACGAAAGTAAAATCCACACAATGAAATTCTTTTACAAATATGAATTATCGAAAATAGAAGGTATTGCCAATATTTTTAATGACGATAAATTCCTTACATTACAGTTAGAAAATGAACTTATAATATAATGTCGAATCACAGCTTGTTCCCCAACCTTTTCAAACCACTCGATCTTGGTTTCACTACTTTAAAAAATAGAGTTCTTATGGGCTCTATGCATACTGGCTTAGAAGAAGCCGAAGGTGGTTTTGAAAGGTTGGCCAAGTTTTATGCTGATAGAGCTGCCGGCGATGTTGCACTAATTGTAACTGGCGGAATAGCTCCAAATTTGGCTGGTAGTGTCGGACCTGGTGCGGCCAAACTTACCACAAAGGAAGAAGCTGAAAAACATAAAGTAGTTACGGAGGCTGTGCACAAAGAAGGAGGCAAGATTTGTCTTCAAATTTTGCATACAGGTAGATATGGATATCATATGGATATTGTCGCACCTTCACCGATTCAAGCTCCTATCAATAGGATCAAACCAAAGGAGATTACGGAAGAGGGAATCAATCAAACCATTCAAGATTATGTCAATTGTGCTTTGCTTTCAAAAGAAGCTGGATATGATGGCGTAGAAGTAATGGGCTCAGAAGGTTATCTCATCAACCAATTCTTAGTAACTCATACCAATAAAAGAACAGATGATTGGGGAGGAAGCTATGAAAACAGAATGCGTTTCCCAATTGCAATAGTAAAAGGTATCCGGGAAGCTGTTGGAAAGGACTTTATCATAATTTACAGATTGTCCATGTTAGATCTTGTAGATGAAGGTAGCACCTATGAAGAAGTCGAACTACTTGCAAAAGAAATCGAAAAAGCAGGGGCTACTTTAATCAATACTGGAATTGGTTGGCACGAAGCAAGAATTCCAACCATCGCGACGATGGTTCCGAGAGGCGGATTCAGTTGGGTCACAAAAAAATTGATGGGAAAGGTAAATATCCCATTGATTACAGTCAACAGAATAAATACACCTCATAAGGCAGAACAAATTCTTGCAGATCAACACGCTGACATGGTTTCTATGGCTAGGCCTTTCTTGGCTGATGCGGATATTGTAAAGAAATCTAAAGAACTTAATTTCAATGAAATCAATACATGCATAGGATGCAATCAAGCATGCTTGGATCATACATTCGAATTGAAACTCTGTTCATGCTTAGTAAATCCTAGAGCTTGTCACGAGACTGAATTTGTGATCAAGAAGTCTGCAAATAGTAAAAAGATTGGGATTGTTGGAGCTGGACCAGCTGGTTTAGCCTGTGCTATTACTGCTGCAGAAATTGGTCATGAAGTACATTTGTTTGAAGCACAAAATCAGATTGGTGGTCAATTCAATCTGGCTAAAGAAATTCCTGGTAAAGAAGAATTTGAAGAAACAATTCGATATTACTATAATCAGATAGAAAAATTTGGAGTTAATCTTTATTTAGGAAATAAAGTAGATAAAGCCTTTTTGAAAGAAGGCAATTTTGATGAAATTGTAATTTCGACTGGAGTCACACCAAGGATACCAAATATTCCCGGCATTGATCATGATAAGGTTATTATCTATGATCAATTATTAAGGAAAGAAAAATTTGCTGGAAAGAAAGTTGCCATCATTGGTGCAGGAGGAATCGGATTTGATGTTTCCGAATATCTACTTGAAGAAAATCCAAAGCCATCATTGAACATTCCTGTATTCATGAATGAATGGGGAGTTGATATGAAGTATGCTGACAGAGGCGCTTTAAAAGCACCTCACGAATCACAAAGTCCACGTGAATTATACTTATGTAAACGAAGCCCGGGGAAACATGGAAAAACGCTTGGAAAGACTACGGGATGGATTCACAGAATGAGTTTGAAAAACAAGAAAGTAAATATGTTGTCCTCAGTGGAGTATGTAAAAATAGATGATGCAGGCCTACATCTTAAATCTAATGACCAAAACCAGGTTCTAGACGTAGATCACATCATAGTCTGCGCTGGACAGCTAAGTCGGACCAATTTATACGATGAATTATTGGCCGATGGCATGAAGCCTAATTTGATTGGAGGAGCCCATGAAGCAAAGGAACTAGATGCAAAAAGAGCTATCTCCCAAGGCACAAAACTTGCTATTTCCTTTAATTAACATAAAAATGTGCAACGAAATTGGTATTTTACTCGTATAACTAATGTAATACGTATTTTTAATATTCAACTTCTTCCACATGAAAAAGACAATTCTACTCTCTTTCGCCCTTTTATTGATCATACTTTCTTTATCCAATTTTAAGTCGATCACCCACAATAATGGGCAATTTTTATTTATGTCTCTTGATGAAGAGCCTCAACTTCCAGATGAAGCATTTAAGTATTCAGATGTTGGTTTTCCTGAGCACTTATTGAGAGATCCTGAACCAGAAGATGACTTTGGTTATGGTAGTGGTGAAATAGATTCGACAATTTTCGATTTTATTG
>CALHKJ010000282.1 GCA_938033975.1 uncultured Saprospiraceae bacterium
CCTGTTTTTTGATATCACTTGGTATTCCTGTTTTTTGATATCACTTGGTATTCCTGTTTTTTGATATCACTTAGTATTCCTGTTTTTTGATATCACTTGGTATTCCTGTTTTTGACATCAAGAAGAATGGTATGGATATAAATGAGTTCTCGGCAAGCAAAGAAAAATCAAGAATCCATTCAATAGATGCGTCTTTTTCACATATTTTTCGTGTTTTAATAAAATTCAAGTATGGAAGTAACGGAAATTTGGAAAACCTTCAATGAAGAATTGAGAACCTTCGTAATGCGCAGAGTGAAAGATGAGCAAGTAACTAATGACATTGTTCAAGATATATTCGAAAAAGTTCTCAAGAATATTCAAAAATTGAATACAGTTGAAAACTTACAAGAATATTTATACAAAATGGCTCGTAATACAATAGTGGATTCATTTCGTTCAAAGAAATTAAAATTCGAAGAATTTACACCATACAAAGCTGAAAGTCTTACAACATTTACACATGAGAATTTAGAGGATTCAGAATCACTTAATAATATTATTTCTAAATGCTGTATTACACCATTCATCAAAAAACTACCTCCTAAATATCGAGACGCATTATTGGCTTCTGAAATTAATAATATGAGTCAAAAAGAGTTAGCGGAACATCTCAATATTTCCTACTCCGGAGCCAAGTCGCGTGTTCAAAGAGGAAGGGAAAAATTAAAATCTTTACTTCAAGAATGTTGTAATTTTGAACATGACAAATACGGAAACCTCATTCAAAAAAACTCAGAAAATTGTAATTGTTAAGATTTCTTGCGTCTTTTTCTAATTTCACACGTGATTAAGGCGATATCATTTTTTTTAACGTTGAAATTTTTATTTATGAAAAAGTTTTTCGTCCTGTTAATAATGTTAGCAGGTTTCTTTACCACTGATTTAAATGCACAATCATGTTGTACTCCTAAAAAGGAATGCAAACCTGCTGTATGTTGCCCAACTACTCCAACATGCTGTAAGGCTACAAAAGGTATGGATAATTATGTCAAAAAAACAGTAGTCAAAACTGTAATTTCTCAACAAAAAAATTCTACACCATTAAAACAACCAAATCAGCCTGAAAAGAAGGAAGATAAATTAGATGTTGCAAGCAAGGTAGAATAGGAAAATCAGATTTTCAGATCTTTTATTTAGACCTACAATTTTGTAGGTCTTTTTTTGATTATGCTGCGTCTTTTATCGTAACCCTCCGTGTAATTAGTAAATCATTAAAAATAAAAAATTATGAAGGTAGCAATTATAGGAGGTGGTCCAATAGGAATGGCAGCTGCTGCACATTTAGCAGAACAAAGAATTGCCTTTGAAATATTTGAAGCAGGAGATTCTGTCGGTCATAATATTTTGTCATGGGGGCATGTTCAACTTTTTTCTCCTTGGAAATATAATATAGACAATGCAGCTAAAAGATTACTATCGAAAACAGATTGGAAATCACCAACATTAGATAGGTTACATACCGGTTTTGAATTTGTTGAAAGATATTTAAACCCGCTATCACATCATCCAGACATACAACCATATATTAACCTCAACACCAATGTCATTGCTATCTCAAAAGTAGGTTTAGATAAAATGAAAACTTCAAACCGTGAGCAAGTTTCTTTTGAATTAAAGATTGAAAAAGAAGGGAAATTGTCTATAACTCAAGCTGATGTAGTATTAGATGCAACAGGAACCTGGAACCAACCTAATCCTTTAGGTTCAAGTGGTTTAATGGCTGAAGGTGAAATAGATGCTTTTCAATCTATCACAAGAGGCATTCCTGATGTTAAAGGAAAAGATTCAAAGAAATTTGTTGACCAAACCATTTTAGTTGTTGGTAGTGGTCATTCAGCAATCAACACTTTGCTCGATCTTGCGGACATACAAGAAACAAATCTCAACACAAAATTGCATTGGGTATTACGCAAAAAGAATCTTACAAAAGTATATGGAGGTCAAGAACAAGATGGTTTTGAAGCAAGAGGAAAACTTGGAATAAAACTTCAAAATCTTGTAGAATCAAAAAGATTAACCATACATACACCATTTTATATTCATAAGATTTTTAATAGTGGGAGTGGATTATCTATACAAGGATTTAGAAATCAAATAGAAGAAAAAATCGAAGGTATAAACCATATAATAAGTAATACAGGATCAAGACCCAACTTAGACATGATTAAGGAACTTCGGGTAGACTTAGATTCCTCATTAGAAGCCGTTTTCGATTTAGCTCCTCTAATTGATCCAAACGTTCACAGTTGCGGTACTGTAAGACCACACGGTGAAAAAGAACTCAGGCATCCAGAAAAGAACTTTTATATCATTGGCTCTAAAAGCTATGGAAGGGCTCCCACATTTTTATTAGCGACTGGATATGAACAAGTGCGGTCTATTGTGGCTTATCTATCGGGAGATTTTGAAGGAGCACTTAGAACAGAATTAGAGTTGCCTGAAACTGGTGTTTGCAGCACCAATTTCGATGATGAGGAAGCCTGTTGTGCGCCAACGTCAACCGAAACCGCAAAAACAACTTGTTGTTAATCACCTCCTTTTAAAATAATTCTTCACTAAAAATATTAATAATTATGAAAGTTCATGCAAATCAAACTGAATTAGAAAACAAGGTAACAGTAGAGGAAAATACTTGTTGTTCATCAACAACAAGTAACACCAAAAAAGAAGACCCTTGTTGTGAGCAACCAACTGACGGATCATCTTGCTGCGATAAAAGTTTATCAAAAGAGGAAAATTCAAAAGTTCTTAGCTGCTGTTAATCAATCATCATAAAAAGGAAACAAGGCAATAACCTTGTTTCCTTTTTGAGTAAAAATATACATATGAATCCTTACCTATTTAATTTGCTTAATGGACTCCTTTTATTATCTCTTGGACTTTGGTCAAAATCCCTTCATTATGAATATGGATTTTACTTTATTCTGCTTGGGGCTGTATTGATTATTCTATCATATTTCGTTCGTATTTCTCATAAAATAATGGGTAGCATAGCGATGTTTTCTACTATTTTATCAAGCATACTTCTGGGATATCTGTTTTATAATTCTATTGGAGCAAACAACTCTGTGAACACTCCATTAGGAATGATGCTAACGTCTGGTTTGATTACTTCCGCAGCATTTATCCAGTGTGCGGTGAATCATGGGAGTGAACAAGAAGCTTGTTGTGACAAAAGTCTTTCAAAAGAAGCGAATGCTACCTCAACAAGTTGCTGCTAAGTGAATTTATATTATAATAAAGATGCCTGCTGCTTATAGGGGAGCAATCCTGACAGCGACCATTACAGGCCTCGTGTGCATGGGCGATACGATTTTATATTCCGTATTGCCCGTGTATGCGGATTCAATTGGACTTTCTGATTTTTGGGTAGGTTTTTTACTTTCTATAAACAGGTTTGTTAGATTAGTTTCTCATGGAATTATTGCTTCATTCATAATTAGGGTTGGAGTAAAAAAAGTAGTGCTAATTTCCAGTATTGGGGCAGCTTTAAGTACTTTTTTGTATAAATCACCAGCACTAATTTTTTTGTTTGTAGGAGCAAGGGTTATCTGGGGAATTGCTTACTCTGGTTTTCGGCAAGCCATATTATTTTATGCAGCCAACGCTAGTAAAAAAAGGAGCCAATCATTTGCTTTATCGCATGTCATAAAGTCTATTGGTCCATTTTTAATCCTTCTAACTGGTCCGATTATTTTTGAAGAGATAGGATATGAAAAAAGTTTTATCCTCATCGGGAGTATCAGTGTCATCGGAACAATTATCGCTTTTTTATTACCCGAAATAAAAATACATGCCGAAGAATATAATTACAAAAATGTTCTTCTGATCTCATGGTTCAAAGTATTATTATTTCTTGCTTCCTTTATTGTTGATGGTTTCATTGTAGTTGTACTTTCTATTTTATTTTCAAAACAATCATTGTCTTCCCCCTCTTTATTAATCATGGTTTCTTTCTATCTGTTGACTAAGAGGATGATTTCATTTTTATTACCTATTGTTTTCATAAAAAGTTATTCTCTTTTTTCCATTACACGTCACTATAATCTTGGTATATCAACAATCATTTTGGGTCTGGTTATACTATCACAGCAATTGTATGCATCCGGATTAATTATTTTGTTTATTGGAGCAACTGTTACAGAAAATGTAGCTCCGTTAAAAGGTTTGCAAAAAAAGGGATCGCAAAAAATGGAAGTTATAACCGCTGTAACACTATGGTGGGATGTTGGTAAAGCCCTTGGCTCGTTAGTAGGCATTCTTGTGTATAAAAACTTAGGAGGAGATATTATATTTTTAACTTTAGGCATTTTTATGACTATTATTTTTATTATACTTCACATACCAAGTAAAAAGAATGCCAGCCGAGAACACTATGTATGACATCATATCTCTCCTTCGTCGAGAGACGCTGCATACAATTATCCGTTAGGACCAATATGACAAAAAACGTTTTCTAATCAAAGCTGGTATAATATTCGTACATAGCATTTTCATTGATAAACTAGTAATAACATGAAAAGAATAATTGTAAGTTTCGTAATTACTATGATATTAAGTCTCTTGAATATTTCAAATGCTCAGGATACCTTGTACGTAAATCCAGATGCCCCCGACAACCCTTCTGCAGATGGAAGCTTTTTTAGTCCTTTTAACAATATAGCTTCTACAGTAAAATCATTAGAAACTATTGGCGGTGAGGTCGTGATTATTGATGGAGATTATGATATGGAAGGCAAAAAAGTAATTATTAATGCAGTTGCAACGGACACCACAGTTGTTACAATTAGGCCTCAAACCCAGTATGGTGTAAAACTTAGGTTTGCAGATAGATTTGGTTTTCACTTTGTCGATACTTCAAAATATATCGTATTAAAAGGCTTTGAATTGACTGGACAGACAGACCAGATTGATTACTGGAGTATTGTTGCAAAAGCATTTTGGGGCGATTCATCCATTCCTCGAAATGGAGGAATTGCTGTTCTTTTAGATGGTCAGTTCATTTCGATTAAAAACAATTATATACATGATTGGTACCAGAAAGCTATAGAAATTCGGGATGCCCGTTATGTAAACTTAGAAGGTAACATAATCCATGATATTGCTAGGACTTCTTTAACTGGAGGTCATGGAATCATGAGACAACAAAAAGGTATTGAATTTTTTGACGATGATTTACCAGATACCTATCGGTGGGATATCAATGAGAACCTCATATTTAATATAGAACAAACAATATATTCTTGGGTTCCAAAGAAGGGTTTCATAGAAATGGTTATTGATGAAGGAAAATCTATCTTAATAGATGACCCTAAAGATACAGATGGTATTCATGAAGAAATGAGTGCTAGAATTAAAAACAACGTTGTTGCTTTTGGTTCTGTTGATCACATCAGACTAAAAAGTACACCTAACTTAGAAGTCAGCTATAATAGTATTTATGCTGAAGGACCCAATGCAGATGGCATTACTGACAAACAAGGAGATACGCTTTTTTTGCAAACGTCAACAGGTATTGATACTATACTCCCTCTATTTACCAATTTTATTTGTCACAATAATGCTTCTCATACTGATGGATTGACTTTTTCTATTGACATTGATAAGGCAATAGATCAAACAATTGAAGATGGAGGTACTCCAGATATTGTTAACAATTATGGAATGGATGGAAAGGTGAAACCCAATAATCAAGATAGTTTGTTTAAACTTACAAACAATGAATTATTTGTAAACCCAAAAGCTGGAAATTTCGAAATAAATCCTGTATTAAACTTACCAATTAATATAGGAGTAATGTCATCAGTGCTTGATTCATTAGAAGTAAAAGTAGATTCTTTTGGAGTTACTGTAGCTCCAGCTAATTATAAAGTAGATCACTTGTTATTGACACAGACTATTCTTGATAACATTCCTGGTATTAATGATGGGGTAACTGGTAATGATACTGTATTTACCAACTTTGGCATCATGTCTAGCAATTATCATAAGATCACTTTCGATGTTGTGGATGGGATATGGAAGGAGGAAACTGAATCTAAGGACCAGCAAATATTCAACTTAAATGAAGAATATTACAAATGGTATGAAGATGTTGATACGACATATCAAAACATAGCAGGTAGTAGTTATGAACGTATTCGGTGGGGGAATAGTCATGTTATGCAAAATCAAGTGTTCGATCCTGATTGGCTAACAGTATCTCAGATTACTAGCGATACCAATACCGTAATTAATGGCTACGATAATGATTTTATACTTGATGGAGACTTACTAATAGATTTTGAGAATGTAACACCACAATCTGGTGATACTTTTGATCTTATAATCGCAGATACAATATTTTCTAATAACACTATTGGTATCTTTGATCAAATTCATTTCGAGGGCTTCACTCCCAAAAGCTATGCCTTAGAAATAGTTAATAGAATAGATGGAGATCAAGCACTCAGATTAACTATAATAAACGCTTTCTGTGAAAATGATATTACAATTACAAAAACAGAAAATGGGTCTGAAAGTGAGGTAAAAACGTTACAAACTATTTCTTCTACCTCGGTAATAACAAATAGTTCTTTAATTAAATACAAAACTGGAAATTCTATTATACTCGACCCAGGGTTCAGTTGCGAATTAGGATCGGAATTATATATCAGTATTGGGGCATGTCAAAATTAAAATCAAAATCAAGCATTGGGATACTGGTCCTAACACACGATACATATGCCATCTCCATTTCCAAGAGTTTGTTTGTGATTAAAAACTAAATATCGTATCTTAACTAGCTCAGAGTAAGTGACGGCACATATCGCACATCCGTTATGTGCAATCCCCGATGAAAAAAATTGAAATTTCCCTAGCTAACGAAAGTCTTGTATCTTA